>JAOPWK010000129.1 GCA_025965735.1 Frankiales bacterium | reverse complement strand
GGAGGCGCGCACCGGACGAGAGGCCGCGCGGGGAGCGCGTCATGGCGCACTGCAAGCAGGTCTGGGACCAGCCGCGCAAGGCGCTGTTCTTCCTCAACGCCAGCTCGGGGAACCTGCCGATGCCGTTCGTGCAGGCGCTGATGGCGATGGGCCTGCGCCCGGTCCCGCTGTCCGGTCCGCCCGGGATGAAGGTGGTCGACGTCGGCATCCAGCGGATGCTCGACGCCATCGCCGCCCGCGAGGCCGACGTCGTGCTCGGCAGCCACGACGGCGACTTCCTGCCGCACGTGCAGGCTCTGCTCGGCACCGAGCGCCGCGTCGCGCTGCTCGGCTTCCCGGAGTTCGTCAACGCCGGGTACGTCGAGCTGCGCGAGCAGGGCCTGGAGGTGTTCGACCTGGAGCACGACGCGCAGGCGTTCAACCAGCCGCTGCCGCGGGTGCGGATCCTCGACATCGAGAGCTTCGACCCGCAGGCGTTCCTGTAGCCGCCTGCTGGTAGGCAAGCCCGATGACCTGGACTGACCCCGGCGCCTTTGCCGTCGCGCCCGGCGTGACGCGGATCCCGCTGCCGCTGCCGAACGACGGCCTGCGCGCGGTCAACGTCTACGTGCTCGAGACGCCCGACGGTCTGGTCCTGGTGGACGGCGGGTGGGCGATCGCCTCGGCGCGCGAGGTGCTCGACTCGGGGCTTCGCGCTCTCGGCGCGGGCGTCGGCGACATCTCGCGGTTCCTCGTCACGCACGTGCACCGGGACCACTACACGATGGCCGTCGCGCTGCGGCGCGAGACCGGGGCGCGGGTGGCGCTCGGGCTCGGGGAGAAGCCGACGCTGGACCTGCTGCAGCGGGGGGACCGGCGCGCGCTGTCGGCGCAGGTGCCGGAGCTGCGCCGCATGGGTGCGACCGCGCTGGCGGACGGGATCGAGAAGGCCGTCGCGGGAGCCGTCATCGACCCGAGCGACTGGGAGTCGCCCGACGACTGGCTGTCCTCCGGTCTGCTGCCCCTCCCTGGTGGGCGGGTGCTCGAGACGGTGCCGACGCCGGGGCACACGGCAGGCCACGTCGTCTTCCACGACCTGGACGCCGGGCTGCTGTTCGCCGGCGACCACGTGCTGCCGACCATCACCCCGTCGATCGGCTTCGAGCCGGTGCTGCAGGACCTGCCCCTCGCCGCCTTCCTGCGCTCGCTCGCGCTGGTGCGCAGCCGGCCGGACGCGCGGCTGCTGCCCGCGCACGGCGTGGTCACCGACAGCGTGCACGCGCGCGTGGACGAGCTGGTGGCCCATCATGAGAACCGCCTGCAGGAGGTGCTCACCGCCGGCGGCGGCTCGCCGTACGACGTCGCGCAGGTCCTGCGGTGGACCCGCCACGGCCGGCGGCTCGACGGGCTGGACGGCTTCAACCAGATGCTGGCGGTCTTCGAGACGGCGGCGCACCTCGACCTGCTGGTCGCGCAAGGGCGGCTCGTCCGCGAGGACCTCCCGGACGGTGCTGCCGGGCTCACCACCTACCGGTGACCAGTGTCGACGCGGTGCTCGCGCTGGCCCTGTCGCTGCCGCGCACGAGCGAGCACCTGGTCCAGGACCGGGTCACGTTCCGGGTGGGACGGCTCGTCCACGTCGCGTTCAGCCGCGACGAGCGCTTCATGGGCTTCGGCTACCCGCAGGAGGAGCGCGACGCCCTGATCGCGTGGTCGATGGTGGTGCCGGCGTTCCTGGTGCGGCAGCGGCTGCTCCGATGAGGCTGCCGAGGTCGCTGCAGGGGCTGCCGCGGGAGACGTTCGTCCTCGCGCTGGTCGCCTTCTGCGTCGCGCTGGGCTTCGGCATCGTCGTGCCCGCCGTCCCGCTGTTCGCGCTGGAGTTCGGCGTCGGCACCACTGCGGCCGGCGCCGTGGTATCGGCGTTCGCCCTCATGCGCCTGCTGTCCGGCCTGGCCGGCGGTCGCCTGGTCGACCGGGTGGGGGAGCGGGTCGCGCTGCTCGTCGGGCTCGGCGTCGTTGCGGTCAGCTCGCTGCTCGCCGGACTCGCCGTCAGCTTCCCGCAGCTGCTGGTCCTCCGTGGCGTCGGCGGCATCGGCTCGGCCGTCTTCACCATCGCGGCCACCAGCCTGCTGCTGCGGGTGGCCAGCGCCGCGCAGCGCGGGCAGACGCAGAGCGTCTACCGCGGCGGCTTCATGCTCGGCGGCATCATCGGCCCGGCCTTCGGCGGCGCGGTTCTCGGCATCAGCATCCGCGCACCCTTCTTCCTGTACGCGTTCACGCTCGCGCTGGCGATGCTCGCCGCCGGCACCCTGCTGCCGAAGCACGTCACGTCAGCGCCGACGCAGGTGGCGCTCGGCGTGGGGGAGGACGACGGCCTGCCCGAGGGCGTCGTGCCGGAGGCGCCGCGCACGCCGCTGCGGTCCGCGCTGCGCAACCCGGCGTACCAGGCGGCGCTGGCCGGCAACTTCGCCACCGGGTTCAGCGTCCTCGGCGTGCGCAGCACCGTCGTACCGCTGCTCGTGGTGCAGGACCTCGACCTCGGTCCCGGCTGGATCGGTGCCGCGTTCACCGTGGCCGCGCTCGTGCAGGGCGCGCTGTTGCTGCCCGCCGGTCGCGCCGTCGACCAGGTGGGGCGTCGCCCGACCCTGGTGCTCGGGGGGCTGCTCACGTCGGCCTCGCTGCTGGGCCTGGCGCTGGCGGACGGCCCGGTCGGGCTGATGCTCGCGATGGTCGTCTTCGCGGCCGGTGCATCGCTGCTGGGCGTCGCACCTGCGGCGATCGTCGGGGACGTCGTCGAGGGCAAGGGCGGCACCGCGGTGGCCGTCTGGCAGATGGCCAGCGACCTCGGCTCGGTGCTCGGGCCGCTCGCCGTGGGGCTGCTCATCGACCGCGCGTCGTTCGGGGTCGCTCTCGTCGTCAGCGCCCTCGTCGTGCTGGTCTGCGCGTTGTGGGGCTTCCGGGTGCCCCGCGTCTGAGTACGTTGCCCCGCATGGCTGGTGTGAGGGTTCTGGTGGGGACGCGCAAGGGGGCCTTCATACTCACGAGCGACGAGGGCAGGCGCGACTGGAAGGTCGAGGGGCCGCACTTCGCCGGCTGGGAGGTGTACCACCTCAAGGGCTCTCCGCTGGACCCCGATCGGATCTGGGCGTCGCAGTCCGGCGGCTGGTTAGGCCAGGTCATCCAGAGCAGCAAGGACGGCGGCCGCAGCTGGGACCCCGTCGGCAACGACTTCTCCTACGTCGGCGACGCCGGCACGCACCAGGACTTCGACGGCACGCCGAAGCCGTGGAAGTTCACCCGCGTCTGGCACCTCGAGCCGTCGCTCAGCGACGTCGAGACCGTGTACGCGGGCGTCGAGGACGCGGCGCTGTTCAAGACCACCGACGGCGGCGCGACCTGGACGGAGCTCAGCGGGCTGCGCGGCCACGGGTCGGGCCCCGAGTGGCAGCCCGGTGCCGGCGGGCTGTGCCTGCACACGATCCTGCTGGACCCGACCGACGAGCAGCGGATCTTCACCGCCATCAGCGCCGCGGGTGCGTTCCGCACCGACGACGGCGGCGACAGCTGGCTGCCCATCAACAAGGGCCTGCTGTCGGGGGAGATCCCCCAGCAGGAGGCCGAGATCGGGCACTGCGTGCACAAGCTGGCGATGCACCCGTCGCGGCCGGACACGCTGTTCATGCAGAAGCACTGGGACGTCATGCGCAGCGACGACGCCGGCGGGCAGTGGACCGAGGTCAGCGGCGACCTGCCGACCGACTTCGGCTTCGTCATCGACGTGCACGCGCACGAGCCGGAGACGGTGTTCGTCCTGCCGATCACGAGCGACTACCTGCACGTGGTGCCGGACGGGAAGCTGCGCGTCTTCCGCAGCCGTACCGGCGGCGGCGAGTGGGAGCCGCTGAGCAAGGGGCTGCCGCAGGAGAACTGCTACGTGAACGTCCTGCGCGACGCGATGGCCGTCGACCGGCTGGACGAGTGCGGCGTCTACTTCGGGACGACGGGCGGCCAGGTCTACTGCTCCCCGGACGGCGGTGACACCTGGGACGCCATCGTGCGGGACCTGCCGGCGGTGCTGTCGGTCGAGGTGCAGACGCTGGCATGACGCGCGTCGTGCTGCCGTACCACCTGCGCAACCTGGCCAAGGTCGACGGCGAGGTGCACGTCGAGGCATCGACCACCCGGGAGGTCCTCGACGCACTGGAGGCCGCGCACCCGGCACTGCGCGGGACCCTCCGCGACATCAGCACCGGCAAGCGGCGGCCGTTCGTGCGCTTCTACGCCTGCGAGGAGGACCTGTCGCACGAGGACGTGGATGCCTCGCTCCCGGACGCCGTGCTGCAGGGGCGCGAGCCGTTCCTCGTCATCGGGGCGATGGCCGGCGGCTGACCCCAGGCTCAGACCTCGTGACCAGCGTGCTCGTCACGGGCGGGCTCGTGGGGGCGGTGCTCGCCGCAGGTGTCGCGGACGGTGTCGGAGGAGGGCGCGGCCGACGCCGGAGCCGAGCTGACGTTCGGTGGCGCGCCGGCCGATGCGGACGGGGTCGGAGCCGCGGCGACGGCGCACGGTCCACAGTCGCCGGTGCGGCGCCCGCACCAGCAGGCCGGCGTGCAACGAGCAGACTGCGGCGCGTCCGCGGAGGGGCTGGGGCATGGAGTTCCGGCTCTCGTCGAGGCATCGAACTCCCGCAGCTGCGGCACCTGACGAGGGACATCGACCTGTGGCGGGGCGTCCCAGACCCGGTCATGTGAACGGGCCTGCTCCCGCTGCGCCGACGCCATGCTCCGCGCTAGGGGACTCCCGCGGACAGCCGCTTCCAGAGGAAGGTCGTCGGCGCGAGGCCGCCCTGCGGCCGTACCGCGTGGTCGGCGAGGACCCCCAGCTGCTGCCAGCCGAGCCGTACGTACAAGCCTTCAGCCGGGCTGCCGGTCTCGGTGTCGAGCTGCAGCAGCCACCGCCCCTGCGCGCGCGCCTCCTGCTCGAGGTGCGCCATCAGGGCGGAGCCGACGCCGGCGCCGCGGGCGGAGCGGTGCACCAGGAGCTTCGCCACCTCCGCGCGGTGGGCGCCGTTCGGCAGCTTGGCCGGGAGGAGCTGCACGCAGCCGACGAGGCGGTCACCCGATCGCGCGACCCAGGTCTGGTGCACGAGAGCGGTGCGCCAGAAGTGCGCCGCCTCGCCCGTCGTGACGCCGGCGAGGAAGCCCACGCTCGCGCCGCCGTCAACCGCGTCCACCAGCAGCGCCGCGAGGTCCTCGAGGTCGTCGAGAACCGCCGGCTCGATCCGCATGGGGGACATCCTGCACCTCCGCAGACAACCTGCACCAGCAGTGCGAGAATTGGCCGCAGACTCCCGAGCGAAGGACCCAGCTGTGACTGCACTGCGTGCCGAGGAACCCGTCCTCACCGAGCACCTCGACGTGATCGTCGTCGGCGCCGGCCTGTCCGGCGTCGGTGCCGCGGTGCACCTCATGCAGAAGAGCCCGGACCGCAGCTTCGCGATCCTGGAGTCGCGCGGGTCGATCGGCGGCACCTGGGACCTGTTCCGCTACCCCGGGGTCCGCTCCGACAGCGACATGTACACCCTGGGCTACTCCTTCAAGCCGTGGGCGAGCACCAAGGGCATCGCCGACGGCCCGGCGATCCTGGAGTACGTCCGCGAGACCGCCCGCGAGTTCGGCGTCGAGGAGCGGATCCGCTACCGCCAGCGGGTCGTGCGCGCGGAGTGGTCGACGGAGCAGGGGCTCTGGACGGTCACGGTGGAGCGGACGGACAGTGGTCAGAGCTTTCAGCTGACCTGCCAGTTCCTGTTCATGTGCTCGGGCTACTACCGCTACGACGAGGGCTACACCCCGGAGTTCCCCGGCATCGAGGACTTCCGCGGGCAGGTCGTGCACCCACAGCACTGGCCGGAGGACCTCGACTACGCCGGCAAGCGCGTCGTCGTCGTCGGCAGCGGCGCGACCGCCGTCACGCTGGTGCCGGCGATGGCGGAGAAGGCCGCGCACGTGACCATGCTCCAGCGCACGCCGACCTACATCGCAGCCCTGCCGGCGCACGACCTCGTGGCCCGCAAGCTCGAGGGCAAGGTCTCGCCGCAGACGGCGTACAACGTCGTGCGCTGGAAGAACATCCTGCGCACGATCTGGAGCTACAACCTCAGCAAGCACCGCCCGCACATCATGAAGAAGATGGTGCGGCTCGGCCTGGAGCAGGCGCTGCCCAAGGGCTTCGACATCGACAAGCACTTCACGCCGCCGTACGACCCGTGGGACCAGCGGTTCTGCGTGGTGCCGGACGGCGACCTGTTCAAGAGCATCAGCGCGGGCGAGGCCTCGGTCGTCACGGCGACGATCGACCGCTTCGTCGAGAACGGCATCCGCCTCGAGGACGGCGAGGTGCTGGAGTCCGACGTCGTCATCACCGCCACCGGTCTGAACATGCTGGTGCTCGGCGGCATGCAGATCGTGGTGGACGACCGGGAGGTCGAGCTGTCCGAGACGGTCGGCTACAAGGGGATGATGTTCAGCGGCGTGCCGAACCTCGCCGCCGCCATCGGCTACACGAACGCCTCGTGGACGCTGAAGTGCGACCTGGTCTGCGCCTACGTCACCCGGCTGCTCAACCACATGGGCAAGGGCGGCTACGACGTGGTGACGCCGCTGTGGAGCGAGCCGGAGCTGCCGGAGGTGCCTTTCGTGAACCTCGCCTCGGGCTACGTCCTGCGGTCCATCGACAAGTTCCCGCGTCAGGCGGCGCGGGCGCCGTGGAAGCTGCACGAGAACTACGTCAAGGACCGGCTGCTGCTCCGGCACGGGCCGAACGAGTACGGCGAGCTCGCCTTCACCCGGCTGCCCCGGGCGGCCGTCACCACCGGCTGACCAGCCGTGCGCCGGGCATGTCCGGCGTACGGCGGTACGTCCCCTCACCTCGGGTCACCTGGACCTGCGCCCAACGGGTCATCTGCGGGCCATAAGTGCCGCCGTGGCTCTGGCTGCGGGGCGCTGCTGCCGAGGGCAGGTGCGTGAGGCCCCACCCGTTGACCGTGACGACGCCGGACGCCCGCTGGCCGGCGGAGCGCAAGGCGCTGGTCGTCCTGCTCAGCGTCTCGTCGTTCTCGTCCGCGATGGGTGCGGCCGTGCCGATGAGCCCGGCGGCGCCGGTGCGGCTCAACATGGTGCTGGCTGTGCTCGGCGCCCTGCTGGCCATCGGCGCGACGGTGCGTCCCCACCGCGCCTGGTCGTACGCCGGCGTCACCGCGATGATCGTCGGCCTCGGGCTGCTGACCGCATCCACGGCCACACCCGCCGGTACCGCTGCGTTGGGCATGAGCTTCACCTGGGCGGCCGCCTTCAGCGCCTTCTTCCTGCCGCGGGTGGTCGCCCGCTGCTACGGCGTGGCGGCGGTCCTCGCCTTCGGCGCGGGCCTGCTCAGCAACCCCTTCTACGGCGCGGCGCACGTCTGGTTCCTGACCTCGCTCACCGCCGTCGTCGCGGTCGAGGCGGTGGCTGCTCTGGTGAGCCGGCTCGACCACGCCGCCGTGACCGACCCCCTGACCGGACTGCTCAACCGCAACGGCCTCCAGCGCGAGGCGCACGCGGCGCTCGCCGCCGCCGGCCGCTCCGGCTCGCCGCTCAGCGTCGCCGTCGTGGACCTGGACGGCTTCAAGGCCGTCAACGACCAGCACGGCCACGACGCCGGCGACCGCGTCCTGGCCGAGCTCGCTGCCTCGTGGCGCAAGGAGGTCCGCGCCGGCGACATCGTCGCGCGGCTCGGTGGCGACGAGTTCGTGCTCGTTCTGCCGGACACCTCGCGCGCCGACGCCGAAGACCTGCTCACGCGCCTGGCCGCCGTGTCGGCCACGCCGTGGAGCTCGGGCGTGGTGACGAGCCGGCCGGGCAACGAGCTGCGCGACCTGCTGGTCGGCGCCGACCGGGAGCTGTACGCCGCCAAGGCGCGGCGCCCGCGCCAGGTCGTGCTGCCGGAGCAGCGCGTGCCGGACGTTCAGACGGTGCGCACGCCCACGTAGACCGTGTTCGACGACTCGCCGCCGGTCAGCGGGTTGGCGAAGCGCACGACGCGCGCCTGCGCGTCCGGCAGCACCTGGCCCAGCACGTCGAGGAACTCCGCGTCCGGCGGGTCGTCGGACCACAGCGCGAAGACCCCGTGCGGGCGCAGCCGCGACCGCATCCGCTCGAGGCCCTGCGCGGTGTAGAAGCCGGCGTGGCTCGGGTGCAGCACGTGCCGCGGCGAGTGGTCGACGTCGAGCAGCACCACGTCGCACACCGGCAGCTCCATGCCGAAGAAGTCGCCCTGCACGAGGCGTGTGCGGGCATCGCCGGTCAGCGCGGCGGCGTGGGGGAGCAGGTCGCGCTCGTGCCACTCGATGACCGTCGGCAGCGCCTCGACGACCTGCAGCGAACGCACCCGCGGGTCCTCCAGCGCGGTGCGCGCGGTCCAGCCCAGGCCGAGGCCGCCGACCACGACGTCGAGCGCCTCACCCGTCGCGGCGGCCAGCCCCAGCCGGGCCAGCTCCACCTCCGCGACGGTGAACAGGCTCGACATGAGGTACTCCTCGCCGAGCAGGACCTCGTGCACCTCGACCTGGAGCGAGGGCTCGATCCGCCGGCGCAGGCTGATCTCACCCATCGGCGTCGCCTGCCAGTCCAGCTCCTCGAAGCGCACGCCCTAGTGCATCACGCGACGGCCCACGAGCCGGACAGGCCGCGGGCGCGCAGCAGCGCCGTCAGCCGCTCGCTGTCGTCCGCCTCCACCGGCACCACCTCGTGCGGCGCCGGCTCCTGCATCTGCAGCACCCGCGGCCGAGCCGGGCGTACGCGGCCGGCGCTGCGCTCGCCGCGGCGGCGGTCGACGAACAGGTCTCTCAGCGCGGGCAGCACCTCGTGCCGCTCGGCCGCCCGGCCGTCGACGAACCAGGCCTGCTGCTCGTGCGCCGCGCAGCGCAGCATCACCAGCCCGTCCGCGAAGCGGAGCGAGGTGAGCGAGGCGGCGGGGCAGGCGCAGCTGGTCATGTCCTGAGTGTCCGACCTTGCGCGCATGTGCACCATGGCCCGTCGTGTCGAGGCCGTACGGAGCAGTGCGGCGTAGGTCAGACAGACCGCAGCGCGACCGCCACCTGGGCGGCGACCGAGGCGTTGTTCTCGGCGAGTGCGAGGTTCGCCGGGACGCTTCCGCCCTCCGTCTCACGGCCGACCCGGTCGAGCACGAAGGGCGTGACGGCTGCGCCGGTGATGCCGGCATCCTGCGCTGCCTGCAGCGCGGTCGTCAGGGCAGCGTCGTGCCGCGCGGGGTCCAGCTCGTCAGCCTCGGGGATCGGCACGGTGAGCAGGACCCCTGTGCTCTCGCGAGATCGGGACCGGAGCACGCGCGCGACCTCCTGCGCGGTCTCGACGACGTGCGGGACGGGGAGCCCGCTGGAGCGGACGTAGAAGGCGGGGAAGTCCGGGTGCCGCCAGCCGAGCACCGGCACGCCGGCGGTCTCCAGGTGCTCGAGCGTGCGGGCCAGGTCGAGGAAGGACTTCGCGCCGGCGCAGACGGTGACGACCGGGTGGCTGGCCAGCGCGTCGAGGTCGGCGGACACGTCACCGCTGAGCTCCGCGCCGCGGTGCACGCCGCCGATGCCGCCGGTCGCGAAGACCTCGATGCCGGCGTGGTGGGCCAGCGCGACGGACGCCGAGACGGTCGTGACGCCGACGTCCCAGCGTTGCGCGGCGGCCACGGCCAGGTCGCGCTCGGCGACCTTGCGTGTGCCCTCGAGGACCCGCTGCTCCTCGTCCTGGCTGAGTCCGACGCGCCAGGTGCCGTCGACGACGGCGGTCACGGCCGGGACGGCGCCGCCCGCCTCGACCGCGGCCTTGCAGCGGCGCAGTGCCTCGGCGTTGTGCGGCACCGGCAGGCCGAGCGTGGAGTAGATGGTCGACTCCATCGCGACGACCGGCCGGCCTTCGTCGAGGGCGGTGCGGACCAGGTCGTGCACGACGATCACGGGTGCTCCTCCAGCCCGGCGCCGGGCGTCGTCAGGACGCGGCGCGCCAGGTCGTGGGCGCGCGCCACCTGCTCCTCGAGGGGCAGGCCCTCCATCATCGCCGACAGCCATCCGGCGGCGAAGGCGTCGCCCGCGCCGGTGGTGTCCCGCACCCCGTCCACCGGCTCCACCGGGAACGTGCGCCGTCGCAGGTCGGGGTCGACCACGACCGTCGCGCGGCCGCCGTGCTTCTCGACCACGGGGCACGGCATCTCGGGCAGCTCGGCCAGCTCGGGGCCGTTCGCGAAGGCGAGCGAGAACCGGTGCCGGAGCTCGTCCAGGTCGGGGATCTGCCGGAGCACCGCCCAGGACGACGCGTCGAAGGTGACCGTCACGTCCTGGCGTGCCGCCTCCTCGAGCAGCGACCGGACGCTGTCCGCCGTCCGTCCGCCGTGCAGCCCGTACGCCGGGACGTGCAGGATCCGGACGTCCTCCAGCGCCTCGGGCGGCAGGGGCGCGAGGTCGGCTGCGGCGCCCCGGTCGGGGAAGAACGTCCGCTCCCCGTCCTCGTCCACGAGGACCACGACCGTGCCGGTGCGGCCACGCCGCTGCACCTGCACCTCCACCCCGGCGGACTCCAGCTCGGAGACCAGCCGGTCGCCGAGCGCGTCCTCGCCGACGCACCCGAGGAACCGCGTCGGGACGTACCTCGCCGCGGCGGCCGCGACGTTCGCGGCGCTGCCCCCACGGGAGCGGAAGACCCGGGCGGGGGTGTCGCTGCCGCGCTGCACCGGGCCGGTCGGCCACACGACCACGTCCTCGACCAGGTCGCCGACGACGGCAAGGTACGAGCGCATCCGCGCACCGTACGGGTCATGCGGAAGTAGTCCTCATTGTCGATGGCCAAGTGGGGTCCTTTGCGACACCGTCGCCGAAGGGGGACGCCACACATGAGCACGACCAGCACGACTGCGTCCCCGTCCGGGGGTCGCGACCACAGGCACGCCGGGCTCGCCGGTGCACTGCTCGCGACCGCGCTCGCCAGCTACGTGCTGCTGCTCGTCCTGGCGCTCGTGACGGCCAACGTCGTCCGCGGCCTGGTCGGCGCCGAGGTCGACCTGCTGACGGTGCCGGGGGAGTCGACCCCCATGTGGGTGGGCGTGCTCGCCTACCTGCAGAACGCTCTTGGCCTCGCTGCGGTCGGCCTGCTGTCGGCAGGCGCGCTGCTCGCCGGGGCCGTCGAGTCCACCCGTGCCGCGCGCGCCGGCGACCGGCTGCGGCCGTGGTCGCCGTTCCTGTCCGGGCTCCGCCGCGCGCCTGCGGTCGCGGCCGGACTGGCGGTCGTGCTGCCGCTCGGCGCCCTGGCGCTGGTCGCGAGCCTGGCGCTGCTCGTCCTGCTCGTCGTCACTCTCCCCGCCCTTGTCGTGATCGCTGTGCTCTGGTGGCGTCGTCCGCAGGCGCGCGACAGCTGGCTGCGCTGGCCGCTGGTGGTCGCCGCACCCTTCGGCCTGCTCGTCGCCGCGGCGGTGCGTTGGGCGCTGTGGCTGCCGTTCGTCGTGATCGACGACGTGGGCGTGCGCGCCGGCCTGCGCGAGAGCGCCCGCGCCTCGCGCGGCCGCTGGGTGGCGACCGCCCGTCCGCTGCTCGCCGTGGTCGCGGGCGCGGCGCTTCTGGCAGGACTTGTCGCGGCGGTCGGCGCTGCCGGCGCACCGCTTCCCGTCGTGGGAGTCGCAGCCGTGGGCGTGCTCGTCGCGCTGCTGCTCGCGCTCGCCGTCGTCACCACCCGGCTGCACGAGGGGTACGCGCCGGCAGTCCGGATCTCCGCGCAGCGGGTCGCGTCACGTCGGCGGATGCGCCTGCGGCCGAGCCCGGTCATGGTGCTGGCGCTGCTGCTGGCGCTGGTGGGGCAGGGCGGCTGGTCGGCGCCGGCCGAGGCCGAGGTCACGACGCCGGCGGTCGTGACGGTGAACAGCCTGGTGGACACCTGGGACACGACCGGCCAGTGCGTTACCGATGCGGCGACCTGCACCGTGCGCGCGGCGATCGCGACAGCCCCCGCCGGCGGCGTGGTCCGGTTCGCGGTCAGCGGGACCGTGCCGCTCGTCTGGTCGCTGCACGCGCCGCGCTCGGTCACGATCGACGCGTCCGACCAGCAGGTGGTCGTGGAGAGCCCTGCACAGGGTTCGGCCCTGGTGGTGGGCTCGGGGTACGTCGGTGCACCGGAGGGTGCCGACCCGGCGACCGCGGGCGAGTCGTCGCCGCCCACCACCGTGCTCCGCGGCCTCACGTTCCGCGGACGCAAAGCCAACGCGAGCGGCCTGACGGTCGGCAGCGGCGTCGTCACGATCGACAGCAGCACCTTCGTCGACCACCACCTCGTCGACGCCTACGGCAGTGCCGTCGCCGTCGGCGGCGGGAGCGTCACCGTCGTCAACAGCACGTTCTCCGGCAACAGCACCAAGATCAGCGGGACGACCACCGGAGCAGCGGTGGCGGCCTACAACGGCCTGCCGCTGACGGTGAACGCGAGCACCTTCGTCGGCAACATCGGCGGCGCCGTCTGGGGGTCCGGCGCCTCCGTCACGAACAGCGTGTTCCGAGGGGAGCAGGGCGCGCTCAACTGCGACCGCGTGCTCCTGGCTGACGGGAACGTCTCGAACGACGGCACCTGCGCTAGCCAGGACGAGCCGGCCCGCCTGAACCGCACGGACTCGCAGCTGCTGCTCGGCCCGCTCGCCCGTAACGGCGGACCGGTCGCCACGGTCGCGCTGCTCGCCGGGAGTGCGGCCATCGGTGCCGGCGACGGGGCCACCTGCCCGGCCACCGACGCCCGCGGCCAGTCCCGGGTTGGTGCCTGTGACGCCGGCGCCTACCAGACCACGGCCGGCACGACCACCACCCTCAGCGTTCCCGCGGAACCGGCCCGCTTCGGCACGGCCGCCCCGGTGACCGTCCGCGTCAGCAGCGCGCAGGGCGCGCCCACCGGGACGGTGGAGCTGTCCGGGACCGCGGCGGGGACCCTGACCGAGACGCTGGTGAACGGCGAGGCGAGCTTCTCGCTGGCGCCGCCGGTGGGGTCCTACGCCCTGACCGCGGCCTACGTCCCGACGGGCGGTCTCACCGCGAGCACGGGCACCGCGCAGCTCAAGGTCCTGCGGCAGGTCAGCGGCATCACTCTGTCCGTGGACCCGTCGGGGGAGTCGACGCCGGGCGCCGCGGTGACGCTGACGGCGCAGGTGCGCGACGGCAGCAACGCCACGCTGGCGCCGCCGGCCGGCACCGTCACGTTCGACAGCGACCTGGACGCCGTCACGCGTGCGGGCACGCTCGCGAACGGGGTGGCCACCTGGACGGGGACGCTGCCGCTCGGGCGCAACGTGCTGAAGGCGACCTACCTGCAGAGCGACGGCTACGAGAGCAGCACCAGCGACCCGGTGGAGCACGACGTCCGCACGGCGAGCACCGTCGGGCTCACCGCGCCGGCCTCGGCCGTGCACGGTGCCCCGTTCGACGTCACCGCCACGCTGCCCACGGGTGCGACCGGGAGGGTGACCTTCACCGCGATCAGCGACAGCGCGGTGGTCAGCCTGCCGTCGGTCGTCGTGAGCGGATCGACTGCGACGGCCACGTGGACCGCCGCGCTGGCGCCCGGCGCCTGGCAGCTGCAGGCGTCCTACGGCGGAGACGGCACCCATGCCGCTGCGACGTCGTCTCTCCGTGCACTCGACGTCATTGCGGCAGCCACCACCGTCGCGATCACCGGACCGGGCGCCGCAACCGTGGCCGGGCAGTCAGCGGCGTTCGCCGTCACCGTCGACGCCACGGCGTCGCCTGCGGTCCCCACGGGGTCCGTGACGCTCAGCGTCGACGGCACCGTCGTCGCGACCGAGGCCCTGGCTGGCGGCCAGGCCACGCTCAGCACCACCAGCATCCCGGTGGGTACCGGCTCGGTCATCGCCACCTATGTACCGAGCACCGGCTTCTCCGCCAGCCAGTCGCCGGCCCTGCAGCACACCGTGACCCGCGGGACGACGACCACCACGCTCGCCGTCCCTGCCGCGTCGGTCGCCGGGCAGAGCGTCGCCCTCGTCGCGACCGTCACCGCAGCGGCGCCGTCGACGGCCGCCCCTGCGGGTGAGGTCGTCTTCACCGCCGGCAGCACCCCGCTGGGCACGGCCCCGCTCGTCGGCGGGGTCGCCAGGGTGAGCACGACCGGCCTGCCGATCGGCAGCGGTCAGGTCATCGCGACGTTCACGCAGACGACGCAGCTGGCCGGGAGCACGTCCCCGGCGCAGACACACGTCGTCGCCAAGGCACCGACCACCGTCGCCCTCACCGCGACGTCCGCAGCACCCGGTCAGCCGCTCACGCTCACCGCGACGGTCGCCGTGACCGCCCCCGGCTCGGGCACGCCAACCGGCGACGTCGTCTTCAAGGACGGCAGCACGGTCCTCGGTACGGTCCCTCTGGCCGGGGGAGCGGCCGTGCTGAAGCTCGGTGGACTGGCCGGCGGTGCGCATGCCCTGACCGCCGCGTACGCCGGGGACGTGCACCTGCTCCCGAGCGGGGGCGCCCTGTCGCTGACGCTCGCCCGCGTCGCCGCGTACGTGAGCATCCGCAGCGTCTCGCCCGAGCCGTCGCGGTACGGCCAGCCGGTCACGGTCGTGGTGCCCGTCGTGGGTCAGACCGGCCTGACGGTCACCGGTCAGGTGGAGGTGGCCTGGGCTGGCACCGTCGTGGGCAGCGCCCCCGTCATCGGGGGAGTGGCGACCGTCGTGACCGAGGGCCTGGACGTGGGCCGGACCAACGTGTCGGCGCACTACCTCGGTGACGCCAACCACGACGAGGGCCGCTCGCCGACCGGCAGCGACGCGGTGCTGACCTGGCACCGGGTCGACAAGGCGGCGCCGCCGATCCTGCTCTCCAGCGAGGCCAGCCCCACGCGGTTCGGCGAGCGCGTGCGCGTCTACGCGGACGTCGCTCCGGTCCTGGGGCGTGTGCCGATCCGCCCCGTGTACTTCCGGATGGTGCGCGCCGGGACGGTGCGCTCGGGGCAGTTCGACGCCTCCGGTCGCGCCTTCGCCGACTTCTTCCCGGACAAGGCGGGCCCGCTGGCCTTCTCGGTCAGCGTGGAGGCGGACCCGTGGTTCGAGGCGCTGTACGCGGACGGCTTCACCCACCAGGTGGACGCGGCCACGGCGGACGTCTCACTGGTCGCCGCGCCCGCGACCGTGGACCAGCCGGCCCTGCTCATCGCGACGGTCGGCCCCGAGGCGGCGCGGGGGATCGGCTGGGTGCACTTCTACGACGGCCCCGTCGAGGTGGCGCAGGCGCCGGTCGGGTTCGACGGCCGCGCGCTCGCGCAGGTCACCTTCACGACCGCGGGCCCGCACACGCTGACCGCCCTGTACGACGGCGCGTTCGGGCCCTTCGAGCAGGCGCGCTCGGCGGCCGTCGTCCTCGAGGTCACGGGGCGCAGCGTGCAGTTCGGTCCGCTGGACGGCGCCTCCGACTACGGCGAGCGCGCCTTCCTCATCGCCCGGATGTTCGCGAGCGGCGCGGGGCAGCGCGTCCCGACCGGCACCGTGCAGGTGCGGCTCGGCACCCGCGTGCTGGGGTCCGCGGGCTTCACGGAACCCAGCGTCCTCAGCAGCGGGGTGCTGGTGCGCAGCGACGTCCCGCTGGACCCGTCGCTCGAACCGGGCACCTACGCGTTCACCGTCGTCTACAGCGGCGACGCCACCTTCGCCGGCTTCAGCCAGGCCGCCACCTGGACGGTCGAGCGGCGCCGAGCGGTCGCGCAGCTGGACGCGCCCGCACCCGCGAACCCCGTCGCCGCATCGCCGGTCCTGCTGACCGGACGCGTGCTGCCGGGGCCGGCCGGCGCGCCCGCACCGACCGGGACGCTCACCCTCGGGCGGGGCGGCGCCTCCTGCACCGTCCCGCTGACCGGTGGCGCGCTCGGCGGCAGCTGCAGCGCGGTCTTCCCCGGGATCCCGGAGACCGAGCAGGTCTTCGCCCGCTACAGCGGCGACACGCGCTACGCGCCGGCGGACTCCGAGGTCCGCATGCTGCCCGTGCAGCGCGCGACGCCACGGATCACCGTGAGCACGACGTCGGCCGTCGGCGGGGTCTGGACCGACGCCGAGCCGGTCACCGTCCGCTGGGCGGCGACCTCGACGACGGCCTCGCCGCTGCCCGGCGTCTTCGAGGTCTGGACCTCAGAGGGGCGCCAGCTCGGCTGCCTGTCCGCGTCGTCCGGCACCTGCGAGCTGCGCTTCAGCACCGCCGCGACCTCGGCGTGGGTGGAGGTCCGCTACCCGGGCGACACCGCGCACCGCGCGGCCACCGGCCGGGTCGCCGCGGCGGTGCGTGCCTGCTACGACGTGCGCGTCGTCTCGCCGGGGCGCCAGCTGACCTCCCCGACCTGCGGCGCGAGCCGGTACCTCGCCGGTACGCAGCTCGACCTGGACGCCCCGGCGCAGCAGGGCCGCACCTTCGCCGGCTGGAGCCTGGACCGCACGCCGGGGACGTTCCTGCAGCCGAGCCCGCTGTACGCGAACCGCGACCTGGTCCTCGAGCCGCGCTACCGCCCTGTCTGCTTCACGCTGACCGTGGTGTCCTACCCGGCCACCCTGCGGGCGGTCACCCCGTACCCCGCGCCCAACTGCGAGGAGCCGGTCGACCCGTACTTCCAGACCCGGGACGTCGACGCCATCGCCCGGGCGGAGGTCGCGGAGGGCCGCATGCGCTACCGCGTCGGCACCCGCGTGGAGCTGCCGACCTACGCCGAGCGGCTGACGCCGAGCCTGACCGGGGACGTGCGGTGGAGCGGCGACGGCGTCGGCGCCGACGGCACGCTGACCGTGACGCAGGACGTCGAGCTCGACAAGCGCCTCGAGGTGCCCTGCTCGCGGCTCGTCGTCGACGGCCCGCCCGGCACGACGACCTCCACGTCGGGCGGCACCTTCGACGCAGGCGGGAACCCGCTTCTGTCCGGCATCGTCGGCGGGCAGTGCGTGCACGCGGACGGCGTGGTCGGCTGGGTCCCCGGGACGCAGCTGCGCGTGGCGCTCACCCCCGCGGCCGGCACGTGGTTCGACCGCTGGGGCCCCCTGGAGCCGCTCGCCGGGCACCGGGCGCCCACCGCCATGGGTGCCGCGGACGCACGCCCCGCGGACGTGTCCGTCGTCGGCCGTACCGCTTCCCTGACCGTCACCGTGCCGGACTTCGACGCCGCGCTCTCGGGCTTCACGCTGGGTGTGACCTGCCACCGCCTGGACGTGACGGTGCAGGACGCCGTCCCGGCTTCCCGGCTCCAGGCCCCTGGCCAGCCGGCCACCGTGGCGACCACGCCCGCCAACTGCCCGGCCTGGTGGCTGCAGCAGAAGGCGGTCCCGAGCGCTGAGCTCGGCCGCTGGTACCTCGCCGGCACCGAGGTGACGCTGACGGCCTCGAACGACACCCGCATGGCGACCGTCGACGAGTACGTCACGCCGCGGCAGATCAGCTTCCGGGGCTGGCGCGGCGGCGTGACCGGCGACCAGCTGGTCCAGCGCGTCCGCATGGACCGGCCGGTGGCGGTCACCGCCGAGTGGTACGTCTACGCGCGCTGCATGCCGGTCATCGTGCGCACGAAGCCGGCCGGCTCCGGCGAGGTCGTGATGAGCGACCTCGGCACCGACTGCCCCGCGTACAAGAGCCCCTACGCGAACGTCGAGCCCGTGCCGCAGGCCCTGCTCGGGACGACGCTCGCCCTGGCAGCCCGACCCTCCGGTGCGCTGCAGACGATCTGGACCGTCGAGGGCAGCAACGTCACGAACGCGCAGGCCTGCCTCGTCCGCGAGGACCTGCTCCAGGAGACCTACGACGACGGCTACGCGAACGGCCTGAGCAAGGCGGAGGTCGACCGGAAGCTCATGGTGCAGGGCTACCTGCCGGGGCTGACGATTTCGCGCATCCAGGAGGAGGCCTCGCGCATGCACGCGCTGGGGTACTCCCAGGCGGACATCGTCGCGGACCTGAAGACGATGGGGCTGCTGCTGCCCTCCGGCGCGCCGGCGCAGGACCGGCTGCGGGACGACCCCTGCGGCAGCACCGAGCGCGACACCGTGCTGCCGGCCGGCGAGCGCGCCCTGTCGATGACGGTCGACGGCTCGACGATCGCCACCGCGCACTTCTGCCAGGCGGTCCGCCCGTCCGTGACCGTCATCGGCATCGACGGCGCATCCACGACGGCAACCGGCGCGCTGCTCGACCGCTTCGGCGGGCTCTTCCGCAGCAGCAACGCGGCGGGGAACTGCCCGACACCCGGCTGGTTCTACCCGGGGACCACGGCCGTGCTCGGCTCTGCGGGGACCGGCGTGCCGGGGTACGTCGTGAAGAGCTGGACCCTCGACGGCGTCGCTCAGCCGGCCGGCCCGCTGTCGGTCCCGATCTCGACGGACGGCACCGCCCGCGCGGTCGGCGCCACTGTGCAGGTCACCTGCCACAAGCTCACCGTCGTGGCCGAGTTCGGCTCCACCGCGTACCCGCTGCCGAACTGCCCCGGCGCCGACGCCTCGCGCGGCCTCTACGCGCAGGGCACGCAGGTCACCGTGACCGCCGGCCTCAGCGGCGGCCACGTGCTGCTCGGCTGGCACGAGACCGGCACGGCGTACAACCCGACGCTCGTGACGATGGACGTGCCCCGCACGCTGACGGCGAACTTCCGCAGCAAGACGGTGGGCGAGACCATCATGGAGTCGGTCCTCGATCCGGCGCTCGACGCGGCCGGCATCGCGGCCAAGAAGGCGGTCGGCGGCATCGCGTACGTCGTCCAGGTGTTCGGGCAGCAGCTCGTCGGCGAGGGCATCCTCGGGACCCTGTCGCTCATCGGCACCGGACTCTCGGCCGGCTTCGGCGCGCTCGGCGTGCAGGGGGCCGTGCTCGACGGGATCGTGGTCGGGCTGGCCGCGCCGCTGAACGCCTTCAACGCCGGCTTCGACGGCTTCGACTGCATCCAGGAGTGGGCGTGGGGCAGCGCGATACCGACCTTCGGCGACCTGAAGGAGACGGTCACCGCCGCGGCCAAGACCGAGGTGAGGGAGGTGCAGGGGGTCGCCGTCGACACGGTGCTCGCCGAGGCGCAGCTGCTCGCGGCCAAGATGGCCGCCGGTGATCCGGCGGCCCTCGGACAGGCCTACATCACCGCCGCCGGCGGCGGGCCGGCGCTGATGGTGCTGCACCTCGCGCTCGACATCCACGAGAACCCGCAGGCCTGGACCGACCGGGCCACCACGGCGTACGACGGCGTGACCGCCTACGCGGAGCAGCTGCTCAAGGACGAGTTCGGGCTGGGCTTCACGTGGGAGGCGTCGGCCACCGAAGCCTGGACCACCGGCGGAGACGCGTTCTTCTCGTGCATGGCCGACAACGGCAAGGCGATCGTCGGGCAGTAGCTCAGGCGACGGCCCAGGACCCCTGCAGGCCGCGCGAGCGCAGCAGCGCTGTGAGCGCCTCGTCGGCACCGGCGTCCAACGCGACGTCGCTCCGGTCATGGCTCTGCACCGGCAGGTGCATGCGCGCGGGAGCCGGACGAGCGATCGGCGAGGTGGAGCGGGTGCCGCGCTTCTCCACGAACAGGTCCTTGAGCAGCGTGCGCACCGTGCCCGTGTCGGTCGGGCGGCCGTCCTTGGTCCACATCTGCAGCTCGTGCCGCTGGCAGCGCTGCATGACGATGCCGTGCGGGAAGGCGACGGAGGTCAGGTGGGCCGGGGCGCAGACGCAGGTGCTCATGCTGGAGGTGTGCCGCGAGGGGAGGCGGGCAACCCGGATGCCGGCAGAGCAACCCCTGTGCGCGTCGATCCGCGGCAGGTGCCGCGCAGCGGATGCGGCGGGGTGCGTTTCAGTCGTCGCCGAGCAGCTCCTCGACCCGCTGCACCTTCGCGCTGAGCTGGCCGGTGTGCCCGGGCCGGATGTCGGCCTTGAGCACCAGCGACACCCGCGGCGAGCGCGCCGTGAGGACGTCCACGCACTGCTTCACCAGCGCCATGACCTCCTCCCACTCGCCCTCGACGTTGGTGAACATCGCGTTGGTCTCGTGCGGCAGGCCGGAGGCGCGGACGACCCGGACCACCTCCGCGACGGCCTCGGAGACACCGCCGTCCTCGGACGCAGAGGCAGGGGCGAGGCTGAAGGCGACGAGCACAGGGTGATCCTCGCGCGCGCCTGCGCCGGAACACACGCCGGGGCTGCGACCTTGTACCCGGCAAGAGCACCGCGTGGGGACGCCCCGGTGCCGCCCCACCACGGTCAGGAACACATGTCAGTCGAGAGCTCCGGCGCGCCGCGCCGCCGTCGCCGTGCCGGTCGCGCAGCAGGCACCGCCGAGCATGCCGCCCCGGCGCCCGTCGCGCCGGTTGCGCCCGTCGCCCGCCCGTTGTCGCCGCAAGCCAAGCCGGACGCCGCCACCCCGCCCGCCGAGACCGGCAGCTTCGCCGGCTTCGGCGTGCCCGCTGCGCTCGTCGCGAGCCTGGCGGCGCAGGGCATCGACGCGCCGTTCCCGATCCAGACCGCCACGCTGCCGGACAGCCTGGCCGGCAAGGACGTCCTCGGTCGCGGCCGCACCGGCAGCGGCAAGACGCTCGCGTTCAGCCTCCCGCTCGTCACCCGGCTCATCGGCGGCAGCCGTCGGCCGAAGCAGGCGCGTGCGCTCGTGCTGGTGCCGACCCGCGAGCTGGCGAACCAGGTCCTCGCGGTCGTCCAGCCGCTGGCAAAGGCTGCGGGCCTGACCAGCACCGTCGTGTTCGGCGGCGTCGGCCAGAACCCCCAGGTCAAGGCGCTCGCCCCCGGCGTGGACGTCCTCATCGCTTGCCCTGGCCGGCTCGAGGACCTCATCGGCCAGGGCTTCTGCGACCTGTCCGGCGTCGAGATCACCGTGCTGGACGAAGCCGACCACATGGCCGACCTCGGCTTCCTGCCGGCGGTCAAGCGGCTGCTCGACCGCACGCCGCAGAACGGCCAGCGGATGCTCTTCTCGGCCACCCTCGACAACGGCGTCGACGTGCTCGTGAAGCGCTACCTCAGCAACCCGGTCACGCACTCAGTCGACCCGGCCGTCGCGCCGGTCTCGACGATGACCCACCACGTCTTCGCGGTGACCTCTGCCGACAAGGCCGACGTCGTGCGCGAGCTCGCCTCCGGCCAGGCGCGCAGCCTGTTGTTCATGCGCACCAAGCACACGGCCAAGAAGCTCGCCAAGCAGCTGACGGCGGCCGGTATCCCGGCCGTCGAGCTGCACGGCAACCTCTCCCAGGGTGCCCGCGAGCGGAACCTGTCCGCCTTCACCGACGGCAGCACCCGCGTGCTCGTCGCGACCGACATCGCCGCGCGCGGCATCCACGTCGACGACGTCGCACTGGTCGTGCACGTCGACCCGCCGACCGAGCACAAGGCGTACCTGCACCGCTCCGGCCGCACCGCCCGCGCCGGCGCCGGCGGCACCGTCGTCACCCTCGCCACGCCCGACCAGGCGGGGGAGGTGCGCACGCTGGCCAAGCAGGCCGGGATCCGTCCGACGACGGTGACGGTACGGCCGGGTGACGCGCAGATCGCCGCTCTGACCGGGCCGCCGGCGGAGTACGTCGAGCCCGCCCCGGTCGCCGAGCAGGCGCCGCAGCAGCAGCGCTCCCGCGGCCCCCGCCAGGCGCAGGGGCAGCCCAGGGCGCAGGGCTCGTCCACGCGGGGCGGCCAGCCCAAGAGCAGCCAGCCCAAGAGCGCGAAGCCGACGACCAGCGCCGGTCCGGCGCGCACCCGCGCGGAGCTGGCCGCACGCGCAGGTCAGCCCGCAGCAGCCCGGCGGCCCCGCTCCCGCTGACCCTCCGGCTCGCCTGGTCCCCCAGGTCCAGCACGGTCAGGCGCGGACGCGCTGCCGTCGCGGCAGGACGACCAGCACGCCGCCGACCGGCAGCAGGGTCAGCAGCAGCAGGCTCGTGCGCATGCCGAGCACCTCGGCGAGCCCGCCCACGACCGCCGACCCGACGCCGCCGCCCACGAGGAACACCAGCGTCGCGATGCCCAGCGCAACCCCGCGCACCTCGGCAGGCACGGCGTCGCTGACGGCCGCCATCAGCGCGGGCTGACCCAGCCCGAACGCGAACGTCACCAGCATCACGGCGAAGACCAGTACAGGCGCTGCGGCTGCGGGCGACGGGATGGAGGCTCCCAGCACAGCGACCAGCAGGGCGAGCGCGGCCAGCGAGCCGGACACGGCCAGCGAGCGGGCTGCCCCGATGCGCACCAGCACCGGTGCGGCGAGCTTCGGCGCCAGGATCCCGGTGACGGCGCTCGGCACGAGCGCGAGGCCGACGTCCAGCGGCGACCAGCCGCGGGCGACCAGGATCGCGGGGACGGCGATGAGCAGCGCGAACCACGCCGCCGGCACGGCGGAGGAGGAGAGCGCGCTCTTCACGACGGCGGCGTTGCGGACGACGGTCACCGGCAGGAAGCCGTGCGGCCGCCGCTGCACGCGGGCGACCACGGACGGCACGCCGAGGGTCAGCAGGACCGCCCCCGCAATGGCCACGACGACACCGGCTGAGGGCGACTGCACGAGCAGGACGACGCCTGCCGCGGTGAGGGCGACCAGCAGGGCGCCGAGCAGGTCCAGCCGGGCGCCGCTGCCGTCGGTGGGGATCGCCCGCCACAGCACCGGGACGACCAGCAGGCCGAGCGCGGGGAAGGCGACCACGGCGCGCCACGAGAGCAGGTCGGCCACGCCACCGCCTGCCAGCGGGCCGAGCGCGGTGACCGCCGCAGCGGTGCCGGCCACGCGCCCGAGGGCGGCGGTGCGGACGGCGCCGGCGTACTTCGCGCTGACGATCGCCATGCCCAGCACCGGGACGGAGGCGGCGCCCGCGCCCTGCAGGACGCGCGCGGCGAGCAGCACCGGGTACGTCGGCGCCAGCGCGCCGAGCACGGCCCCGGACGCCATCAGCCCGACGCCGATCGTCAGCGGGAGGCGGATGCCCGCCAGGTCCGCCACGCGCCCGTAGACGGCGGTGGCCACCGCGAGCATCAGCGCGTACAGGCTGATGATCCAGGCGCTGCCGCCCGTCGTGAGCCCGAGGTCGTCGGCGATCGCGGGCAGGGTGACGGCGACGGCGGCGCTGCCCATGCCGGCCAGGCCGAACAGCAGCCCGACCAGCGCGGCGACGCGCCCGGCGTCGGATCGGGGTTCCACGAGGAGGACAAGCCGCTGCTGCCGCGGCCTCTTCCTCTAGCGTCGCCACGTGACCGTGTTCACCCCGTCCGATCCGGCCTTCGTGGCTGACCCGTACCCCGCCTACGCGGTGCTGCGCGAGGGGCCGCGGGTGCAGTACGACGAGGCGACCGACAAGTGGCTGGTCAGCCGGCACGCCGACGTCGACGCGCTGCTGCGGGACCGCCGGCTCGGCCGCAGCTACCTGCACGTCGCGACGCACGCGGAGATGGGGCGACCCGAGGAGCCGCCGGAGCACGCGCCGTTCTGGCACGTCATCCGCAACGGGATGCTCGACGTGGAGCCGCCGGAGCACACCCGGCTGCGCCGGCTGGTCAGCCGCGCCTTCACGCCGCGCACGGTCGAGCGGATGCGCGTGACGGTCCAGCGGGTGACCGACCAGCTGGTCGACGAGGCGCTGGAGCGCGGCACCTTCGACCTGCTGTCCGTCGTCGCCGAGCCGCTGCCGGTGACCGTCATCGCAGAGATGCTCGGCGTGCCGGAGACCGACCGGCACCTGCTGCGACCGTGGTCGGCCGACATCTGCGGGATGTACGAGCTCGACCCGTCGGAGGAGACGGCGCAGACGGCGGTACGAGCCTGCGAGGAGTTCGGCGCGTACCTCGTCGCCCTGAGCCGGCAGCGTCGCGCGCGGCCGCAGGACGACCTCATCACCGCCTTGACGCAGGTGGAGGAGCTGACCGAGGACGAGCTGGTCGGGACGTGCGTGCTGCTGCTCAACGCCGGTCACGAGGCGACGGTGAATGTCACCGGCAACGGCTGGTGGTCGCTGTTCCGCAACCCCGGCGAGCTGGCCCGGCTGCGCGAGGACCCGAGCCTGCTGCCGACGGCGGTGGAGGAGCTGATGCGCTGGGACACGCCGCTGCAGATGTTCGAGCGGTGGGTGCTCGAGGAGGTCGAGCTCGGCGGCACGGTGGTGCCGCGGGGGGCGGAGCTCGGCCTGCTGTTCGGCTCCGCGAACCGCGACGCGGCGGTGTTCGCGGACCCGGCGCGTCTGGACGTCGCGCGCGACCCCAACCCGCACGTCTCGTTCGGCGCCGGCGTGCACTTCTGCCTGGGCGCGGCGCTGGCCCGGCTGGAGCTGGTGACGTCGTTCGGGACGGTGCTGCGGCGGATGCCGAGGCTGGAGCTGGTGGAGGAGCCGCAGTGGAAGGCGGGCTACGTCATCCGCGGTCTGCAGTCGCTGCACGTACGGGCGTGAAGGCGGCCGCGACCTGGTCCAGGCGCTGGGCCAGCTCGACGTCGGCGGCCGTGACCGCGTCCTTGACGTGTGTCCAGAGCGTGAAGGTGACGCAGCCGTTCTCCAGCGTGACGTCGGCGTGGTGGTCGAGCTCCTCCTCGACGTCGACGACGCGCTCGAGCAGGTTCCACACGTCGGCCGTGCGCAGCGTGCGCACCAGCCGGCTGCCGTCGCAGCGCCACCCCGGCAGCTCGCGCAGCGCGCCGGCCAGCGCCTCGACACCCAGCGGGGCGTACTTGGCCGTCCGGGATGCCGCGTCCAGCAGGACCCTCACCGTCGCCTCCTCCGCGTGCAGCAGGCTCCAGAGTGGCACCGCCGGCCGCTCTTGACCAGGGAGCAGGAGCGCCCGTGACGGACCGTGTGCACGCCGCACGTCTGCGTGCGCAGCTGCTCGCGGGGCCGCCCGCCGACGGGGTGGTCCCGCTGTCGAGCGGCTGCTCGCGGTGCAGGCGCAGGACCCGCGCGGCGCCCGCCTGGCGGTGCGCTCCCGCTCGACCGTGCCGCACGCGTCGGCCGTCGACGAGGCGCTGCAGCAGCGCCAGGTGGTCGTGAGCTGGCTGAACCGCGGGACGGACGAGCGGACGCTGCTGCGACCCGTCCGTGCTCGTCACGCACGCCGATCTCGTACGGGTCGAGGGCGTCGAAGCTCACGTGGTGCACCGGCACCGGCTCACCCTTGGAGCCGCGGCAAGCGCGTTGCGGTGACACTTGCCGGGTGGAGGCACGGGAGCGGCTCGAGGCGGCGCTGGCCGACAACGCCGCCCAGCTCGCCGCCCTCGCCCGGCAGCACGACGAGATCGTGGCGGCGAGCCGGGACAGCAACGCCGACGACGAGCACGACCCGGAGGGCACCACCATCGCCTTCGAGCGCCAGCAGGTGGTGGCGCTGGTGGAGCAGCTGCAGCGCACGCGCGCCGACATCGCGCGGGCGCTGGTCGCGCAGGACTACGGGACGTGCGAGCGGTGCGGTGGAGCGATCGGCGTGGAGCGGCTCGAGGCGCGGCCGACCGCCCGCACCTGCATCGACTGCGCCAGACTCGGGTCATGAGCGACGACCTGCACTTCTGGTTCGACCCCGTCTGCCCGTTCGCGTGGATGACCAGCAAGTGGGTCCGCACGGTCGCGCAGCAGCGCGACTACCGGGTGCAGTGGCGGTTCATCTCCCTGCGGCTGCTCAACCGGGACGTCGACTACGCCGCGCGGTTCCCGCCGGAGTACGAGGCGGGCCACACCGCCGGGCTGCGGCTCCTGCGCGTCGCCGCGCGCACCCGCGAGCTGCACGGCGAGGACGCCGTCGCCCTGTTCTACGCCGCCTGCGGCGAGTACGCCTTCGAGCAGCCGCCGCGGACGACCCCCCTGGCCGCACTGCTCGACTCCGGGGAGGCGCTGCCCCCCGTGCTCGCGGCGGCGGGCCTGCCCGCGGACCTCGCGCAGGCGCTCGAGGACACGTCCTACGACGCGCTCCTGCAGCGCGAGACCGACGAGGCGCTGGCGCTGACGGGCAAGGACGTCGGCACCCCGATCCTGCACTTCCAGCCGCCGCACGGCGTCGCGTTCTTCGGTCCGGTCATCAGCCGCCTGCCGTCCGACGAGGAGGCCGTGGCGCTGTGGGACCACGTCGTCGGGCTCGCGTCGTTCGGCGGGTTCGCGGAGCTGAAGCGGAGCCTGCGCGAGCTCCCGCAGCTGCCGGGGCTGGGCGTCCCCGCGGGCGACGTCGGCGTCCAGGAGGACTGGCACGGCGGCAGCCGTCGGCAGAGGACGTAGCCCCCGCCTCGTACTCTGCCCGGGGCGTCGGGTCTCCGGCGCGCCGCCCCCGGAGAGGCCCGCGATGACCGACGAGCTCGTGCACCTGACGGTCCAGACGGGCGTGGCGACGATCACGCTCGACTCGCCGGCCAACCGCAACGCGCTGTCCGCCCAGCTGCGCCGCGAGCTCGGGGCGCACCTCGCGACGGCGGTCGCCGACGACGCCGTCCGCGTCCTGGTGCTCGCCCACACCGGCCGGGTGTTCTGCGCGGGCATGGACCTCAAGGAGGCGCGCGGCGGGTCCGCGGACGCTCAGGGCGTGAACGAGTTCCCCGCCCTGCTCGAGGCGCTGTGGACCTCGCCGAAGCCCGTCGTCGCGCAGGTCGCCGGGGCGGCGCGGGCCGGCGGCGTCGGGATGGTCGCGGCCTGCGACGTCGCGATCGCCTCGACCGCGGCGAGCTTCGCCTTCACGGAGGTCCGGATCGGCGTGGTCCCCGCGGTGATCAGCGTCCCGGTGCTGCCGCGGCTCACCGCCCGGGCGGCGCACGAGCTGATGCTCACCGGCGAGGTGTTCGACGCGCAGCGCGCCGCCGAGGTCGGGCTGGTCAACCGGGCCGTCGCGCCCGAGCAGCTGGAGGAGGAGGTCGCGCGCTACGCGCAGATGCTCGCCCTCGGCGCGCCC
>JAOPWK010000083.1 GCA_025965735.1 Frankiales bacterium | reverse complement strand
CTCCCGCCTCGTCAGCGTCGTTCACGGCACCCCTGAGCAGCTGCACACGCGCTTCGCCCACTACGGCGTCTGGACCCTGGGACAGATCGCGGCGGTAGCGGCCAACGGGGGCGCCTCTGCGCTGCTCATCGCCGACACCGAGCGGCTCAACCGGCCCGTCGGACACGACCGGCTTCAACAGCTCGCTCGTCGCGCAGTTTGTCGGCTCGGCCCCCTACTGTCACCCACGGCAGTACCGGACTCATTGTTCGAGGCCGCCTACACCGAAGGGATCGCGCGTGGCTGAGGACCGAGGGCTGTTGCTGAGCGTCAAACCCCAGTACGCAGAACTCATTCTCGATGGACGCAAGACTGTTGAGCTGCGCCGGACCGTTCCTGCACTGCCCGCTGGAGCCCCAATTGTGCTGTACGGCAGCTCACCGACACGGGCCATCCTCGGCACGGCAACACTCGACGCCGTCGAGTGCGAGACCCCGCGGCAGCTATGGAAGCGCGTCGGTCACCTCACCGGGGTCGGCTTCGAGCAGTTCGAGGCGTACTTCGTCAACACCTCCGCGGCCTATGGTCTTCGCCTGACAGCACCACGCCCGTGCGAGCCCCTGCCACTACGAGAACTCCGCCGGCACGGTCTTCAACCAGCACAGAGCTGGCGCTACCTGAGCCAAGAGCAGTTCCAGCATCTCGACCTAAAGCCACTCGGATCCGCGCGCAGTGCGCACATCGACACGGGTGAGTCGGCCGTCGAGGAGCGCCGCCGGAGCACGTCCGGGAGGTCGCGGACCGGCTGGCTCTCCCCCTCACACGCTCACGCCTTCGTGGCACGTGTGGCCACCGGGCTGCGCGGGGCGCTGTAGCGCGTCATCCGCTTCTCGGCATGAGCGGTCGCTACGACCGACGATCCGGCGTCACAGCCGGTGGCCGCCTGCGTGACCACCGTCGCCCGACGGGCCCGAGGTCAGGTCGCAGGCGCATTGCAGAACGCGACGCCAGCAGGGTGAGCCGGATACGGTGCGCGCTCTGTCGCCGCACCGGGAGCCCGTCATGACCCGTCCCGCCACCCGCCTCGTCCTGACGTAGCGGATCGTGCGCGTCACCGTCGTCGGCGCGGGCATCAGCGGGCTCACGTGCGCGCTGCGGCTCGCAGAGTCCGGTCATCACGTCGACGTCGTGGCGGCCAGCCCGCCCGAGCGGACGACGTCTGCGGTGGCGGCTGCGCTCTGGTACCCGTATCGCGCGCTGCCGCAGCGGGAGGTGACGCGCTGGGCCGCGGGGACGTTCGCGGTGCTCTCGGCACTGGGACCCGAGGCGGGGGTACGGATGCGGCGCGGCCGTGAGCTGTTCCGGCAGCCGGCCCCGGACCCGTGGTGGCGCGACGCGGTGCCCGCGCTGGAGCGGGTGCCTGCGCACGAGCTGCCGGACGGCTGGGCGGACGGCCTGCAGCTGACGGTGCCGGTCGTGGACATGGCGCGGCACCTGCCGTGGCTGCTCGACCGGCTGGGTGGCCGGGGCGTCCGGCTGCGCCTCGCGCAGGTCGACGACCTGCAGACCGCGGCACCGTCGGCCGACGTCGTCGTGAACTGCGCCGGGCTCGGCGCGCGCGACGTGGCCGCCGATGCGGAGGTCCATCCGGTGCGCGGGCAGGTGGTCGTCGTGGAGCAGATCGGGCTGACCGACTGGCTGCTCGCCCAGGACGACCCCGAAGCGCTGACCTACGTCGTGCCGCGCGAGCAGACGATCGTCCTCGGCGGGACGGCGCACGTCGGACGCGAGGACCTCGAGCCCGAGCCCGAGACGGCGGCGCAGGTCGTGAGGCGCTGCACGAAGCTGGTGCCAGAGCTCGCAGCAGCGCGCGTGCTCGAGCACAAGGTCGGGCTGCGGCCGGCGCGGCGAGCCGTCCGGTTGGAGGTGGGGGTGCTGAGCACCGGTCAGCGCGTCGTGCACGACTACGGGCACGGCGGCGCCGGCGTCACCCTGTCGTACGGCTGCGCGCAGGACGTGGTGGCCCTGGTCGACGCCGGTTGATCTCGGGCTGCGATCCTTGCGTCAGGACACCGACTGCAGGAGGAACCACGGCATGGCCACGAACGGCGAGAAGGCGTACGAGCTCTACAAGGCGGCCCTGGGTCAGCCCGAGGGGACCGGGGACTGGGTCGAGATCGACCAGGCGCGCATCCAGGCGTTCGCCGACGTGACCGAGGACCAGCAGTTCATCCACGTCGACCCCGAGCTGTGCAAGACGCTGTCGCCGTGGGGCGTGCCGATCGCGCACGGGTTCCTCACCCTGTCGCTGCTCACCAAGCTGGCCGAGTCAGTCCCGCAGCCGATGGAGCGCCTCGAGGGCATCGTCATGGGCGTCAACTACGGCTTCGAGAAGGTCCGCTTCATCAACCCGGTGAAGGTCGGCTCGCGCATCCGCGCCAGCGCCGTGCTGACGGACGTGCAGGCCAAGGACCCGAACACGCTGCAGGTGACCAAGACCTACACCGTCGAGATCGAGGGTGAGGGCAAGCCGGCGCTGGTCGCCGACTGGATCACCCGCCTCGTCTACGGCTGATGCTGCTCCCGGGCCCGGTAGGGATCTGGACCGGCGCGCTCGACGCGCTCGAGGTCCCTGCTGCCCGGGACCAGGTGGCGGCGCTGGACGAGCAGGGCTGGGACGCGCTGTGGTTCGGCGAGGCCTACGGCCGCGAGGCCTTCACCGCCGCGTCGCTCTACCTGGCCGCCTCCCAGCGGATGGCGGTCGCGACCGGCATCGCCAGCATCTACGGCCGTGACGCGGTCTCCGCGAACGCCGCTGCGCGCACGCTCGAGGCGGCGTTCCCCGGCCGCTTCGTGCTGGGCCTCGGCGTCAGCCACGCGCCGCTGGTGGAGCGCATGCGCGGCCACTCCTACGGCAAGCCGGTCACCGCGATGACGGAGTACCTCGACGCGCTCGACGTGGCGCCGTACATGGCTGCCGGCGGTACGAACGCGCCGCCGCGGGTGCTGGCTGCCCTCGGGCCGAAGATGCTCGAGCTGTCCCGCGACCGGACCGCCGGCGCGCACCCCTACCTCGTGACGCCGGAGCACACCGCGTCCGCGCGGGCTGTGCTCGGCGAGGGTCCGCTGCTCGCCGTCGAGCAGGCGGTCGTGCTGAGCGGCGACCGGGAGGTCGTGCGCCGGCGGGCGCACTGGCACCTGGAGATCTACACCGGGCTGCCGAACTACCGGAACAGCTGGTTCCGCCAGGGCTTCGCGGAGGCGGACGCCGTGCGCGGTGGGAGCGACCGGCTCAAGGACGCGCTCGTCGTCGGCGGCGAGGAGGCGATCCTGGACCGGGTGCGCGCGCACCTGGACGCCGGGGCCGACCACGTCTGCCTGCAGGTGCTGGGCGAGGACCCGTTCGAGGTCCCGGCGCAGGACTGGGCGCGGCTCGCCCCGGCCGTCGCCTCCCTGCGGTGAAGGACCCGGTCGAGCAGCGGTACGCCGAGCTGGAGCGCTCGCTCGAGCCGCAGCGCGCGCGGAGCATCGCGCGCGGACCGATCGGGCTGATCGGCGTCTGCGTCGTGCTCGCGCTGGCCGTCGGGACGGTCGCGGCGATCGACATCCGACGGCTGCAGACGCCGCGGGGGGCCGCCCTCGGCTGGACCAGCGCAGCCGTGTTCGGCGACTGCGAGAGCTACCGGAGGCTGTCGTTCGGGGACGTCGACGACCAGACCTGCCGCGACCTGCTCGACTCCACCGAGGAAGCGCGCCAGGACTCCTCGCAGTACGGCATCGACGTCGTCTCGGTGGAGCAGCGCGGCCGGGAGGCGACGGTCGAGGTGGAGGTGCGGACGCCGGACAGCACGCGCAGGGTCGACCTGCCGCTGCGGCGCAAGGGCGACGGGTGGGCCGTGGAGCTCACCGACGAGGTCTGTGACGAGGTCGGCTGCGCCGTCGGCTAGCCGTGCAGGTGGCCGACGGCCGCCACCGGCAGGCCGGTCCTGTGGCACACCCAGAACGGGTCCGGCCCGAGGTCGGGCTCGACGAACAGCGCGTGCCGGCCGAGCTCCGGGCACGACCCCTCGGTGCAGCGCGGCCAGTCCGGCTCGACCGCGTGCACGGCCTCCTGCGCGTCCTGGGCCAGCAGCCCGAGCACGTGCTCCGCGCCGTTCGGCCACTGCTCCAGCCACCACCGCCGGTGCTCGACGGCGGCGTCCAGCACGAGGTCCCAGCGGGGGTCCCGAGCCAGGTCCGCAGCCACGAGATCCCTTGCCTGGGCGAGAGGATCAGCGGTCACCGGGTCAGCTCGAGAGCACGTCGTCGGCGTCGACGATCGTGTACGCGTAGCCCTGCTCGGCGAGGAAGCGCTGCCGGTGTGCGGCGTACTCCTGGTCCAGGGTGTCGCGGCTGACGACCGAGTAGAAGTGCGCCGCCCGGCCGTCCTCCTTCGGGCGGAGGACACGACCCAGGCGCTGCGCCTCCTCCTGCCGCGAGCCGAACGTCCCGCTGATCTGGATGGCGATCGTCGCCTCGGGCAGGTCGATGGAGAAGTTCGCGACCTTGCTGACGACCAGGCCGGGGATCTCCTTGCGCCGGAACAGGTCGTAGAGGCGCTCGCGCTCGGCGTTCTTGGTCGACCCCTGGATGATCGGCATGTCGAGCGCCTCGCCGACCTCCTCGAGCTGGTCCAGGTAGGCACCGATGACCAGCACCTGGTCGTCGTGCCGCTCCACCAGCTTGCGGATCACAGCGATCTTGGTGTGCGCGGTGGAGGCGATCTTGTAGCGCTCCTCCGGCTCGGCGGTCGCGTAGGTCAGGCGCTCGGCGTCGGTCATCGTGACGCGGACCTCGGTGCAGTCGGCCGGCGCGATCCAGCCCTGGCTCTCGATGTCCTTCCACGGCGCGTCGAAGCGCTTGGGGCCGATCAGGCTGAAGACGTCGCCCTCGCGGCCGTCCTCGCGCACCAGGGTGGCGGTGAGGCCGAGCCGCCGGCGGCTCTGCAGGTCGGCCGTCATCCGGAAGACCGGCGCGGGCAGCAGGTGCACCTCGTCGTAGACCACCAGCCCCCAGTCGCGCGCCCCGAACAGCTCGAGGTGGGCGTACTCGCCCTTCCGCTTCGTGGTCATGATCTGGTAGGTCGCGATGGTGACCGGCTTGATCTCCTTCTTCTCGCCGGAGTACTCGCCGATCTCGTCCTCGGTCAGCGTCGTGCGCTTGAGCAGCTCGCTCTTCCACTGCCGGCCCGAGACCGTGTTGGTCACCAGGATCAGCGTGGTGGCACCGGCGCGGGCCATCGCCGCCGCACCGACCAGCGTCTTGCCGGCTCCGCACGGGAGCACGACGACGCCGGAACCGCCGTGCCAGAAGCCGTCGACCGCGAGCGACTGGTAGTCGCGCAGCTCCCAGCCGTCCTGCTCCAGCGCGATCGGGTGCGCCTCGCCGTCGACGTAGCCGGCCAGGTCCTCCGCCGGCCAGCCGACCTTGAGCAGCGCCTGCTTGAGGCGGCCGCGCTCGGACGGGAA
>JAOPWK010000047.1 GCA_025965735.1 Frankiales bacterium | reverse complement strand
TGCCGGCCGTCCCCGGGGAGGACGAGGAGGCGCCGGCCCGCACGCCGGTCAGCGACCTGCCGCCGGCCCGCCCGGTGGCGCACGCGCTCGTGCAGGGGCTGCTCGAGGTGCTCGCAGGCGTCCGCCCGGTCAGCCAGCTGCAGCGCGGCACGACCCCGGAGCTGTTCCTGCAGCTGGAGCAGGTCGTCCACGGCCGGCCGCGTCCGGTCGGCGCCCGCCCGGTCACCGGTGCGGTGCGCAGCCTGCACGTGCAGGAACGGCCGGAGGGCGTCGCCGAGGTGTGCGCGACGGTCCGTCGCGGGCCGCGCATGGCCGCGATCGCGCTGCGGCTGGAGGGCATCGGCGGCCGCTGGTGCTGCACGGAGCTGGCCGGCATCTAGCGGCACGCGCTCCGCGAGCGTCACCGGATGGTCGGGTCGTCCGGCGTGTCGCTGGCCAGATGCGGAAGATCACCGCGGGTGCGCCGCGGGAGGCTGCCGGCTAGTGGCGTGGGTCGCCGTGGCAGCGCTTGTACTTGCGGCCGGAGCCGCACGCGCACAGCTCGTTGCGGCTCTGGGCGCCGGTGGCGGCGCCGGGCTTGGGACCCTGCCCCGCGATGGCGGAGGACGCCGGGCCGCTGCTGCGCTCGACGCCGGTGGAGCCGGGCGCCGCGTCGAAGGCCGGGCCGGAGTACTCCACCTGCTGCGGGCGGTCCGGCCGGCCGAAGTCGTCCGGCAGCACGCTCCCTCCGGCGGTCGACCCGCCGAGAGCGGAGCTGCCGAGCGAGGAGCCGCCGGGCGAGGAGCCCTGCGGCTGGCCCGCACCGGGACCGGCCACCGGCGTCGGCAGCTGCGGGTGCTCGACCTCCAGCGACTGCTCCTCCACCGTGGACATCGGCGCGGACGAGGGCACCGGCGAGCCGGCCACCCCGCCGGACGGCGCGTCCACCGCGAGGTGCTCGACCACCGTCTCGCCGGGGTTCTCGCCGGGGCCGGTCGCGACCAGGCCTGCGGCCGGCGGCGGGGCAGCCACGGCGGGCTCCTCGGTCTTGACCTCCACGTTGAACAGGAAGCCGACCGACTCCTCCTTGATCGCCTCCATCATGGAGTTGAACATGTCGAAGCCCTCGCGCTGGTACTCCACCAGCGGGTCGCGCTGGCCCATCGCGCGCAGGCCGATGCCCTCCTGCAGGTAGTCCATCTCGTACAGGTGCTCGCGCCACTTGCGGTCCATCACCGAGAGCAGCACGCGTCGCTCGAGCTCGCGCATCACCGGCTCACCCGTGGGCGACACGCCCAGCCCGGCCTCGCGGCTGTCGTACGCCTTCTGCGCGTCGGCCTGGATGTCCTCGATCAGTCCCTCGGCGGACAGGCCGTCGCGGTTCCCCTCGTACTCCTGCAGCGGGATGCTGATCGGGTACAGCGTCTTGAGCTCGGCCCACAGCCGCTCGAGGTCCCACTCGCTGGGGTAGCCCTCGGCGGTCGCGGCGTAGACGTAGCCCTCGATGACGTCGTCGACCATGTTGCGGATCTGCTCGTGCAGGTCGGCGCCGCCCAGGACCTTGCGGCGCTCGTCGTAGATGACGGTGCGCTGGCGGTTCAGGACCTCGTCGTACTTCAGGACGTTCTTGCGGATCTCGAAGTTCTGGGACTCGACCTGCGTCTGCGCCGAGCGGATCGCGCGGCTGACCATCTTGGACTCGATGGGGACGTCGTCCGGGATGTTGAAGCGGTCCATGATCATCTCGACCGCGTTGGCGTTGAACAGCCGCATCAGGTCGTCGCCGAGCGAGAGGTAGAAGCGGGACAGGCCCGGGTCGCCCTGGCGGCCGGAGCGCCCGCGCAGCTGGTTGTCGATGCGCCGCGACTCGTGCCGCTCGGTGCCGAGGACGTAGAGGCCGCCGGCCTCGACGACCTCCTCGTGCTCGGTCTTCACCGACGCGGCCGCGCGTTCGAGCGCGTCCGGCCACGCCGCCTCGTACTCGTCGGGGGTGTCCACCGGCGACAGCCCGCGGCTGCGGAGCTCGTCAGCGGCGATGTGCTCGGGATTGCCGCCGAGCATGATGTCGGTGCCGCGGCCGGCCATGTTCGTGGCGACGGTGACGGCGCCCTTGCGGCCGGCCTGCGCGACGATCGTCGCCTCGCGGTCGTGCTGCTTGGCGTTGAGGACCTCGTGCGGGATGCCGCGCTTACGCAGCAGCTGGGACAGGTACTCGCTCTTCTCGACCGAGATGGTGCCGACGAGGACCGGCTGGCCGGCCTCGTGCTTCTCGGCGATGTCCTCGACGACGGCGTCGTACTTGGCCTGCTCGCTCTTGTAGACGACGTCGGCCTCGTCGATGCGCTTGGGGTCGCGGTTGGTCGGGATCTCGACGACGCCCAGGTCGTAGGTCTGGCTGAACTCCGCGGCCTCGGTGGCTGCGGTGCCGGTCATGCCGCCGAGCTTGGAGTAGAGGCGGAAGTAGTTCTGCAGCGTGATCGTGGCGAGGGTCTGGTTCTCGTCCTTGATCCGCACGCCCTCCTTGGCCTCGATGGCCTGGTGCATGCCCTCGCTGTAGCGGCGGCCGGCCAGAACGCGGCCGGTGTGCTCGTCGACGATGAGCACCTCGCCGTCGATGACGACGTACTCCTTGTCCTTGCGGTACAGCTCCTTGGCCTTGAGGGCGTTCTGCAGGTAACCGACCAGCGGCGTGTTCACCGACTCGTAGAGGTTCTCGATGCCGAGCTGGTCCTCGACCTTCTCGACGCCGGACTCCAGGATGCCGACGGTGCGCTTCTTCTCGTCGACCTCGTAGTCCACGTCGCGGACCAGCCGCGGGATGATCCGGGCGAACTCGGAGTACCACTTGGTGGCCTGGTCCGACGGGCCGCTGATGATGAGCGGCGTGCGGGCCTCGTCGATGAGGATCGAGTCGACCTCGTCGACGATCGCGAAGTGGTGGCCGCGCTGGACGAGCTCCTCGGCGCTCCACGCCATGTTGTCGCGCAGGTAGTCGAAGCCGAACTCGTTGT
>JAOPWK010000039.1 GCA_025965735.1 Frankiales bacterium | reverse complement strand
GCTGGCGGAGGTCGCCGTCATCGCCGTCGATCGGCTTCTCTGACCTCGAACGGCCACGCGGAGCTGCGGCCGGCGCTGGTGGGCCGCCGTGGTGGGGCTGCACTTCCTGCCGTTCGCCTGGGCCTTCCACGAGCGGCTGTTCGTGCACCTCGGCGGTGCCGTAACCGCCCTGGGCGCAGCCGGTCTCGTGGCAGGAGCACTCGGCGTACGTCACGCAGCGGAGACGAGCGCCGTCGCTGCCGGGCTCGTCATGCTCGTCCTCGCCGCGCGTCCGTAGCGCCCCGCCGGCTGGGGCACGCTCCTCAGGAGCGGCCGGGCACCCTCGGCCGCTGCGGTGCCCTCCCCTCCCCGCTCGACGGCCGGCGCGACACCGGCAGCTCCACCAGCAGCGGAGGCACGTCGCCCGCCGGACCCAGCGCCTGCACCCAGTCCGCCTCCTCAGCGGGTACGGCCCGTCCCCACAGCCAGCCCTGCGCGGACCCGACGCCCAGGTCGACCAGCGTCCCGCGCTGCGCCAGCGTCTCGACGCCCTCGGCGACGACGCCGAGGCCGAGCGTGCGAGCCAGCGCGATGACGGCGGTGACGATGGCAGCGCCCGGTCCGTCGTCCGTCACGGCGGCCACGAACGAGCGGTCGACCTTCAGCAGGTCCACGGGCAGGCTCAGCAGGTAGGCCAGCGAGGAGTACCCCGTCCCGAAGTCATCGATGGCGATGTGGACCCCGACCGTGCGCAGCCGCGCCAGGACGCGTGCGCTGGCCGCGGCGTCCTCCATGACCACGGTCTCGGTGACCTCCAGGCAGAGCAGGTGCGGCGGCAGGCCGCTGCGCTCGAGGGCCTCGGCCACCACGTCGACCAGCCGCGGGTCGCTGAGCTGGCGGGCCGACAGGTTCACCGCGACCGTCAGCGCGGAGGTGCGCGCGCGGTTCCAGGCGGCTGTCGTCGCGCACGCCTCGGCGAGCACCGCCGCACCCACACCGACGATCAGGCCCGTCTCCTCGGCGTGCGGGACGAACTCGTCCGGCAGGAGCAGACCCCGCTCCGGGTGGGCCCACCGGACGAGCGCCTCCGTGCCGCTGACGATCCCGGTGCGCGGGTCAACGACCGGCTGGTAGTGCACCTGCAGCTGCTCGCCCGCCAGCGCCGCGGTCAGCTCGCCCTGCGTCTGCAGCCGCGCGGTGGCCCGCTCGCGCATGTCCTCGTCGAAGACCTCGAAGCGGGCGCGTCCGCGCTCCTTGGCCCGGTACATCGCGATGTCGGCGTCGCGCACCAGCGCCTCGGCGTCGGCGTGCACGCCGTGCAGGGCCGTCGCGACGCCGAGGCTGGCCGTCACCTGGACGCCGGCGAGGGATGGGTCCGGCATCCCGCCGAGCAGCACGGGCCGCTCGACGGCTCGGGCCAGGCGCTGGACGATGTGCAGCACGTCCTGCTCCCCCTGCACCCGCTCGCAGAGGACCACGAACTCGTCGCCGCCGAAGCGGGCCAGCGTGTCCGTCGGCCGCAGCGCCCGCTCGAGCGCACGGGCGACGCCGACGAGCAGCCGGTCGCCGGCCGCGTGGCTCCGGCTGTCGTTGACCCACTTGAAACGGTCCAGGTCGAGGAAGACCACGGCGACGAGGGACCCGTCCGCCTGCGGCTCCGCGAGCACCCGCTCCAGCCGGTGGAGCAGCACCTCGCGCTTTACCAGGCCGGTCAGGCTGTCGTGCAGGGCCTGGTGCGCGAGCAGGTCCTCCGCGTGCTTCTGCTCGGTGACGTCCTGCATGGTGCCGATGACCCGTACGGGCTCGCCGTCCTCGGCCCAGCCCGCAGCGGTCATGTGGCCCTGCACCCACCGCCGGGTGCCGTCCCGCCGCACCAGCCGGTGCCGCACCACGACCGGCGGGTCCTGCGCCGCCTCGATGGAGAACAGCCGCGCGGCCTGCGGCCGGTCCTCCTCCGCGACCAGCCCGAGGTAGCGGCCGAAGGCCTCCTCGCCGTCCACGTCCGCCAGGCCGGTCAGCCGCTGCAGCTCCTCCGACCACAGCACCTCGCCGCTGACCAGGTCCCACTCCCAGCTGCCGATGCGGGCCAGCCGCTGCGCCTCCGACAGCTGCGCCTCGCGCAGTTGCAGCCGGTCGTCGAGCTGCTCCTGCCGGCGCTCGGCGGCCTGCCGGTCGGCGCGCTCGAGCGCGAAGCGGATCGCGCGGGTGACGGCATCCGGCGGGTGCTGGCCCTTGACGAGGAAGTCCTGCGCCCCCGCCTGCAAGGCGCTCACCCCGATCCCGTCGGCGTCCTGGCCGGTCAGCACCACCACGGGCACGTGCGGGTCGAGCTCACGCAGCAGGTGCAGCGCGTCCATCCCGCGGGCGTCCGGCAGGGACAGGTCCAGCAGCACGCAGCGCACGTCGCCGAGGGCGAGCCGCAGCATCGCCTCCCGCGCGCAGGAGACGTGCACGACCGGCAGCGCGAGGTCGCCGGCCTCGCAGGTCAGGCGGACGAGCCCGGCGTAGTCGGCGTCGTCCTCGACGAGGAGCAGGACGGCGCGCGCGTGGTCGGGTCCCACGTGCACCTCCCGTGCGTGACCTGGCGATCGCTCTGCGTGACAGCACCGGGGCACGGGTGCGACGAGCAGCACGATGCGTGACGATGCGTGCAGGCGCCATGGCCCGTGCTGACCAGTCCGGCTGCTCCCCGTGACGGGGTGGCTGGTCATCCGCCGGCGAACGAGCCCGGCGTCCACGTGGGGAGGAACCGTGCAGGCGACGCCGTACGCGCTCGTGAGCGCTGGCACTGACGTGCGCCGCGGCACCAAGCGCGAGCTCATCCGGCTCAGCCGGCAGCTCGAGCGCGTGGCGCGTGAGAGCTCCCCGCCGGCGGTGGCCGCCTCGCTGCAGGACGCGCGCTTCCTCACCGAGCGCACCCGGGCGGTGTACGCCGAGCTGGCGGCGGCCGGCGCCGGCGCCCGGCTGCACGCCCGCGGGATGCAGGCCTGGATCGCCCCCGGCGTGGAGGGGGTCGCGCTCGACGACGACGACCCGCTGGTGGACGAGTGGGTCGTGGTGGTTCCGGGCGCCTCGCCGGTCGTCCTCGCCGCCACCGACCTCGGTGACACCGGGGGCCGCGACGACGACCGCGCGTTCACCTACGGCGTCAGCCACGACCCGCACGTGGTCGCTGGCTGCGGACGGCTCCTCGGGATCTGAGGACGGCGCCATCCTCGTCGGCTACGGTCGTCCCGTGCACACGCAGCGCTTTGCCTACGGCTCCCGGACTCCGGTCGCCGTCGCGCCTGCCTAGCCGCACCGACACCGCCCGGGTCCTCGACCTGGCGCGCTGCTCCTGGTCGAGGAACCCCCTCCCAGGAAGGCACCACCGCATGAGCACCAGCACGCTGCACACCGTCGAGACCGGACGCGCCCGCATCGACCAGATCGACGCCGAGATCGTCCGCCTGGTGCAGGAGCGCTGCGGCGTGAGCGCGCAGGTCCAGCGGGCCCGGCAGGCCGACGGCGGACCGCGGGTCGCGCACGCCCGGGAGAACGAGGTGGTCGGGCGCTGGCGCGCAGCGCTGGGACGCCCTGGTGGCACCATCGCGCTGGCGCTGCTCGAGCTCGGCCGGGGACGACCCGCTTGAGGGTCAGGTCGTGGCGCGCAGGTCCCTGGTGATCCGCCGCTCGACCACGAAGGACAGCACCGGGACCGTCCCCGCGAGCATGACGCCGACGGTGCGCAGCAGCGACCAGCCGGCGCGCCGGGCCAGGTCGGCCACCGTCACGAGGTACCCGATGTAGAGGTAGCCGTGGATCGGGCTGTACACCTCGGCGAACCCGTCCCGGTCGTAGCCGTACTTCAGGACGATCGCGACCAGGAGGACGAACAGCGCGACTCCCACCACGACCGCCATGACGCGGAAGCGGGTGACGGCGCCACTCACTGCTTCTCCGCCAGCCGCCGCAGGTGGGCGTTGTACGCCGCCAGCTCCGGGTCCTCGTCGTCCTGCACCGGCGGCGGCGCGGGCGCGCGCGTCACGACGGGCACCTCCGGCTCCTCGGGCGTGCTCAGCCGCTCCGGGTAGAGCTCGTCGAGGACCAGCTTGACCCACAGGAAGACCGCGAAGCCGGCGAACAGCCACCACTGGACCGCGTAGCCGTAGTTCTGCCAGTCGTCCTGCGCGCGGGCCTTGTCCCACTGCCACATGCCGATCCAGCCGAGCACGGCCAGGGAGACGAGCAGCAGCGCGTGCCAGCCGATCCACCGGGGCGACAGGAACGCCTTCACGAACGCCACGCTACCGGCGCGTCCGGGCACCTGCCTGCTCGCGGACGGGTCCGGGCGTACTCTGCACCCCCGGACCCGGGGAGGAGGCGGCGAGGCGTTGGTGTCCACCGGCCTGCCCGTGCTCCCTCCCTCCGTCACCGCCGGAGCCCGCCGTGAGCGCTGCGTGCTGCCGGGCGAGGCGGCCTCCGTCCCGCAGGCGCGCCGGTTCGTCCGGCAGGTCCTCGAACGCTGGGAGCGCGGCGAGTACGACGAGGCCGGCACCCTCCTGTGCAGCGAGCTGGTGTCGAACGCCGTGCTGCACGCCCGGTCGGAGGTGGCGGTCGAGTTGGTCGACACGGCCGAGGGCGTGCTGCTCGAGGTGACGGACGACTCCGCGATGCTGCCGGTCGTGCGCCGGCACAGCCGCGAGGCCGGCACCGGCCGTGGCCTGTGGCTGCTGGACCAGTACTCCGCCGGGCACGGCGTGGACGTCACCCGCGCCGGCACCGGCAAGACCGTGTGGGCGCTGCTGTGCCCAGAGGTGCAGGCCGGCGAGGAGGGTGCGGACGCCGCCCTGGCGATGTGGCTGGACCAGGTCGAGGGCCTGTAGCGCAGCCCGTGTGAGGCCGCCGACGGCGGGCAGGGAGGTCGGCATGCTGCCTCGTACCGGACCCGACGCCCCGTGGCCGTCGGCGCTGTGGGTGGTGCGGCACGGCGAGAGCGCCGGCAACGTCGCGCTCGCCGCTGCCGAGGCCGAGGGCCTGGAGCGGCTCGACCTCTCCCACCGCGACGTGGACATCCCGCTGTCCGACCTCGGCCGTCGCCAGTCCGAGGCGCTCGGCCGCTGGATCGCCGACCAGCCCGAGGACCAGCGCCCCGAGGTGGTCTGGGTGTCGCCGTACGTGCGGGCCCAGCAGACCGCCGAGATCGCCCTGCAGGCAGCGGGTCTCGACCTGCCGGTCGTCGTGGACGAACGGCTGCGGGAGCGCGAGTTCGGCGCCTGGGACGGCCTGACCAGGCGGGGCATCACGGCGCAGTTCCCGGAGGAGAGCGAGCGCCGGGCGGCGTTGGGCAAGTTCTACCACCGACCCCCCGGCGGGGAGTCCTGGACGGACGTGCTGCAGCGGCTGCGCGCCGTGCTCGACGACATCCGCACCGACGCGCAGGACAAGCGGGTCATGCTCGTCGCCCACCAGGTCGTCGTGCTGCTGACGCGGTACGTCCTGGAGGGCATGGACGAGCGGTCGGTCCTGGACCTCGACGCGCAGGGCGAGGTCGTGAACTGCTCGGTGACCTCGTACCTCTACGAGAAGGAGGCCGGGCGGATGGCGCTCGAGCGCTACAACGAGGCCGCTCCGCTGGAGGAGCAGGACGAGCAGGTCACCGCCGAGCCGGACGCGCCCGGTGCCCCCCGCTGAGGTCGTCACCCCGCAGCTGCTGCGCCAGTGGGCGCTGCCGGAGGTCGACGACGGCGGCGACAAGAACGCCCGCGGCACGGTGCTGGTCGCCGGCGGCTCGGCCTCCACTCCCGGGGCGCTGCTGCTGACCGGCCTGGCCGCGCTGCGCACCGGTGCCGGCAAGCTGCAGATGGTCACCGTCGAGGCCACCTCGGTCGCGCTGGCGGTGTCGGTGCCCGAAGCGGGCGTCACCGGCGTCGGCGAAGACCCGCTCGGCGAGGCCGCAGCCGACGAGGTCGTCGCCCGCAGCGAGCGGGCGACCGCGGTAGTGCTCGGTCCCGGGCTGATGGACAAGGACGGCGCACTGGCGCTGCTGCGGGCCGTGCTCCCCCGCCTCGAGGACACTCCCGTCGTGCTCGACGGGCTGGCGCTCACCGCGCTGGCCGGGCAGCCGGACCTGCTCTCCGGCGTCGCTGCCGTCCTGACGCCCAACTCCGGTGAGCTGGCCGCGCTGCTCGACGGGCAGGAGCTCGAGGGGCTGGAGGCCGCTGCCGAGGTGGCCCGGCGCTACGGCGCCGTCGTGTCCTCCCCCGGCTGGGTGGCCGCTCCCGACGACCGGTGCTGGCGCGTCGAGGCAGGCGGCATCGGTCTCGGCACCTCCGGCTCGGGCGACGTGCTGGCCGGCCTCGTCGGCGGTGTCCTCGCCCGAGGGGCCTCGCCGGAGCAGGCTGCCGCGTGGGGGCAGTACCTCCACTCCGCTGCCGGCGACCAGCTCACGGCCCGGATCGGCCGGGTCGGCTTCCTGGCGCGCGAGCTGCTCGACGAGGTCCCGACGGTGCTGGGCACGCTGCGACGCTGATCACGGTGCAGGGGTCGCTGGCGGGGTAGGGGCACTTCGAAGCATCCCTGGCCCGAGAGGAACCCCATGAGCGAGCAGACCCCGGCGACCGACGCCGGCACCACCCGTCCCGCCGGCGAGGGCCTCGACGACGAGCAGCTGACCGAGCAGGTCGCGGACCAGACCGACAGCAACCTCGAGGTCGAGGGCGCGTTCGAGCGCGAGTCCGGCGGTGCCGCCAGCGACACCGAGGCGGCCAAGGCCAGCGGCGACGAGCTGAAGTAGCACCACCCGAAGGCCCCGCTCCTGCTGGAGCGGAGCCTTCGTGCTGCTGTCAGACCGGCAGCAGCTTGGCGATGACCTCGTTCATGATCTCGTCTGTCCCGCCGCCGATGCGCAGGATCCGGCTGTCGCGGTAGTGCCGCTCCACCTCGCTGTCGCGCAGGTAGCCCGCACCGCCGTGCAGCTGCACCGCCTCGTCGACCACGTGGTCGCACGCTGCGCAGGCGGTGTTCTTGGCCATGGACACCTCAAGCACGGCGTTGCCGGTCTCGTGCCAGGCGGCCATGGCGGCCCGGGTCGCCGTCTTGGCCACCCAAGCCTGCCGCGCCATCTCGGCCACCCGGTGCCGCACCACCTGTCTACTGGACAGCGGGCGCCCGAACGTCTCGCGCTGCTTGACCCACTGCAGCGTCAGGTCGACGCAGCGCTGCGCGGTCGCGTAGGCCTGGACCGCGAGGCCCAGCCGCTCGCTCTGGAACTGCTGCATGATCTGCACGAAGCCGGAACCCTCTGCACCCACGAGGTTCTCGACCGGCACGCGCACGTCGGCGAAGCCGAGCTCCGCAGTGTCGCTGCAGAGCCAGCCCATCTTGTCCAGCTGCCGGTCGACGGTGAAACCGGGCGTCCCGCGGTCGACGACCAGCAGGCTGATCCCGCCGTGACCCTCACCCCCCGTGCGCACGGCGACAGTCACGAAGTCGGCGCGCACACCGCTGGTGATGAACGTCTTGCTGCCGTTCACCACGTAGGAGTCGCCGTCGCGCACCGCCCTCGTGCGCAGGCCTGCCACGTCGGAGCCGCCGCCGGGCTCGGTCACCGCGAGCGCGCCGATCTTCTCGCCGGCCAGCGTCGGCCGGACGTAGCGGTCGATCAGGTCCTGGTTGCCGCTGTCGACGATGTGCGGGATCGCGATGCCGTGGGTGCAGAGACTCGCGAGCAGGCCCGTCGACCCACCGGCGGACAGCACGGCCTCGGTCATGACGGTCGCGTCGATGATGTCGCCGCCGGAGCCGCCGACCTCCTCGGCGAAGGCGATGCCGAGCATCCCGACCGCGGCGGCCTTCTGGTGCAGCTCGCGCGGCAGCAGCCCGGCGTCCTCCCACGCGGGGAGGTGGGGCGCGATCTCCTTCTCGGTGAAGGACGCGACCATCTCGCGCAGGGCGAGACGTTCGGGGGTGTTCCAGACGTTCACAGGGAGGCCTTCGCTATCGGGGTCGGGAGGAGGACGGACGGGATGGCG
>JAOPWK010000339.1 GCA_025965735.1 Frankiales bacterium | reverse complement strand
CGCGGTGGTCCGGGTGGTGACGACGGCCCGCTTGCGCGGGGCCGTGGGGGCGGGCGTGGTGAGGCACGCGCGGCAGGTCGTCGCGTCGCCGTCGAAGTCGTCGGCCGGCCTCACCTTGCGGCACGTGTCGCACCGTCGCCACCCGCTCACGGGTCCACCGTACGTGGCGGCTCAGCCGGGGGCGGAGGCGACCTCGACGACGACGAGCAGCGCGCCCGAGTCCACCTGCTGACCTGCCTTCACGACGACCTGTGCGACGGTCCCGTCGGCGGGTGCGCGCACCGCGTGCTCCATCTTCATCGCCTCCAGCACGACCAGCACCTGGCCGGCCTCGACGGCAGCGCCGGACGCCACGTCGACCCGCACGACTGTGCCCGGCATGGGCGCCGTCAGCGCGCCAGCGGCGAGCCCCGAGCCGGGTTCGGGGTAGCGCTCCGCCTCCACGAAGGCCGTCGCTCCAAGGGCGGAGTCGACCCAGCAGTGCTGACCGCTGGTGCTCACGTCGTAGCGGCGCCGGACGCCGGCGACCTCCAGGTCGACCTGCTCTGCGGTCGCGGACCACAGCCGGACGCCCTGCAGCGGCTGGCCGTCGACCTCCACGACCAGTCCGCTGCGCCGGTGGGCGTAGGCGACCTCGACCTCGCGGTCGCCCAGGGAGTACGTCACGCGCTGCAGGCCGCTGGGCAGGTTGCGCCAGCCGGACGGCAGGCCCGCCAGCGCGGTGGCTGCGGCGCGATGGCCGGCTGCTCCGGCCAGGGCAGCGGCCGTCGCGTGCAGCAGCACGGCCTGCTCGTCGGCCAGCGGAGCCGACAGCGCCGCCAGGTCGTGCCGCTCCAGGAAGGAGGTGTCGACGTCCCCCGACAGCCACGCCTCGGAGCGGAGCACCCGCACCAGCAGGTCGCGATTGGTCCGCACGCCGTGCAGGCGCGCACCGGCGAGCGCGGCCGCCAGGCGGGAGGACGCCTCGGCGCGGGTCGCGCCGTGTGCCAGCACCTTGGCGAGCATCGCGTCGTAGAAGGGACTGACGACGGACCCGGAGTCGACGCCGCTGTCCACGCGGACGCCTGCCGCACAGGGGATCTCGACCCGGTGCAGCGTGCCTGTCGCGGGCAGGAACCCACGGGCCGGGTCCTCGGCGTAGAGCCGCGCCTCGATCGCGTGACCGGTCAGGCGGACGTCCGCGAGGTCCGGCAGAGGGTGGCCGTCAGCCACGAGCAGCTGCAGGCGCACAAGGTCCAGTCCGGTGACCAGCTCGGTGACCGGGTGCTCGACCTGCAGCCGGGTGTTCATCACGAGGAAGGCGGGGGCGCCGTCCTGCCCGACGACGAACTCGACCGTGCCAGCACCGGTGTACCCGACCGCCCGCGCGGCGGCCACAGCGGCCTCACACAGCCGCGTGCGCAGGGCGTCGTCGACCGCGGGGGAGGGGGCCTCCTCGAGGACCTTCTGGTGCCGGCGTTGCACCGAGCAGTCGCGCTCGAACAACGCCACGCAGGTGCCGTGCGTGTCCGCCATGACCTGCACCTCGACGTGCCGCGGTCGCTCGACGTACTTCTCCAGGAACACCGTCCCGTCGCCGAACGCGGAGGTCGCCTCGCGCTGGGCGCTGTCCACGGCGGCTCCCAGATCGCCTGCAGCACCGACGATCCGCATGCCGCGCCCGCCGCCACCCGCGCTGGCCTTGACCAGCACCGGGTAGCCGATCCGCTCCGCCTCGGCGAGCAGCTGCGAAAGGTCCAGGCCGGTGGCGTCGACCCCCGGGAGGCACGGCACGCCCGCATCGGCCATCAGCGCCTTGGCGGCGAGCTTGCTGCCCATCGCCTCGATGGCCGCCGGCGGCGGGCCGATCCAGACCAGGCCCGCGTCCAGCACCGCCTGCGCGAAGCCGGCGTCCTCGGACAGGAAGCCGTAGCCGGGGTGCACGGCGTCGGCCCCCGACTGGAGGGCCGCCGCGACCACGAGGTCACCACGCAGGTAGGTGTCCTTGGGTGCGCTGCCGGGCAGCCGCACCGCGGCGTCGGCCTCGCGCACGAAGGGGGCGTCGGCGTCAGCGTCGGAGAACACCGCGACCGTGCCGAGGCCCATCTCCCGGCAGGTGCGGAAGACGCGGCGCGCGATCTCGCCGCGGTTGGCGACGAGCACCCTGGTCAGCGGCATCAGTGCCTCCACACGCCGTAGCCGCGCGCGCCCTGCACCGGGGCGTTGTGCGCGACCGACAGGCACAGCCCGAGCACGTCGCGGGTGTCGCGCGGGTCGAGGATGCCGTCGTCGTAGACGCGCCCGCTGTTGGCCAGAGCGAGCGACTCGCTCTCGATCTGCGCCTCCACCAGCTCGCGCATCTGCTTGTCGGCGTCCTCGTCGTACGGCAGCCCCTTGGACTCCGCCGACTGCCGCGACACGATCGACAGGACGCCGGCCAGCTGCGCCGGGCCCATGACGGCGGACTTCGCACCGGGCCAGGAGAACAGGAAGCGCGGGTTGTAGGCGCGGCCGCACATCCCGTAGTGACCAGCGCCGTACGACGCGCCGAGGACGATGGTGAGGTGCGGGACGGTGCTGTTCGAGACGGCGTTGATCATCTTGGCGCCGTCCTTGATGATGCCGTTCTGCTCGTACTGTTTGCCGACCATGTAGCCGGTCGTGTTCTGCAGGAAGACCAGCGGCGTGTGCGCGGAGTTGGCCAGCTGGATGAACTGCGCGGCCTTCTCCGACTCCTCGCTGAACAGCACGCCCCGCGCGTTGGCCAGGACCCCGACCGGGTAGCCGTGGATCGACGCCCAGCCGGTGACCAGTGACGTGCCGTACAGCGGCTTGAACTCGTCGAAGCGTGAGCCGTCGACGACCCGGGCCAGCACGTCGCGCGGGTCGAACGGCACGCGCAGGTCGGCCGACGCGATGGCCAGCAGGTCCTCGGCGTCGTGCAGCGGCGGGTCGGCCGGGCGGGACGGGCCGGGGCCGGCCTTGCGCCAGTTGAGGCCGCGCACGACCTGCCGGCCGAGGCGCAGCGCGTCGAGCTCGTCGACGGCGAGGTAATCGGCCAGGCCGGACGTGCGCGCGTGCATCTCGGCGCCGCCGAGCGACTCGTCGTCGCTGTCCTCGCCGGTGGCCATCTTCACCAGCGGCGGTCCGCCGAGGAAGACCTTCGCGCGCTCCTTGACCATCACGACGTGGTCGCACATGCCGGGCACGTACGCGCCGCCGGCGGTGCTGTTGCCGAAGACCAGCGCGATGGTGGGGATCCCGGCGGCGCTGAACTGCGTGAGGTTGCGGAACATCGCCCCGCCGGGGATGAAGATCTCGGCCTGCGTCGGCAGGTCCGCGCCGCCGGACTCGACGAGGTTGACCAGAGGCAGGCGGTTCTCCCGGGCGATCTCCATCGCCCGGCCGACCTTCTTCGCGGTGATCGGGTTGGTGGCGCCACCCCGCACGGTCGGGTCGTTGGCCACGAGCATGCACTCGACGCCCTCGACCACCCCGATGCCGGTGACGACGCTGGCGCCGAGAGGGAACGAGGAGCCGTAGGCGGCCAGCGGCGACAGCTCGAGGAACGGCGCGTCCCGGTCGACGAGCAGCTCGATGCGCTCGCGGGGCAGCAGCTTGCCGCGCTTGCGGTGCCGGGCGACCGACTTCTCCGAGCCGGCGAGCACGATCGCATGCTGCTCGTCGAGGGTCGCGAGGTGCGCCAGCATCGCCTCGCGGTTGGCGTCGTGCTCGGGGCGGCGACGGTCCAGCGTGTCGGCCAGCGCAGGCATGGTCCTCCTCGGTCGACCAGGTGCCCGGGAGCCTAGACCGGCGTTGTGAACGACGGCTAACGTGACCCGCATGAAGTCGACCCTGTACGAGTCCGAGCACGACGCGTTCCGTGATGCGGTGCGGTCCTTCATGGACAAGCACGTCGCGCCCTTCCACAAGCAGTGGGAGGAGGCGGGGATCGTCGACCGTTCGGTGTGGGTCGAGGCCGGCAAGCAGGGGCTGCTCGGCATGGACGTGCCGGAGCAGTACGGCGGCGGTGGCATCAAGGACTTCCGCTACAACTGCGTCGTCTCCGAGGAGATCACGCGGGTCGGCGGCAGCGGCGTCGGCTTCACGCTGCACAACGACGTGATGGCGCCGTACCTGCTGGACCTCACGACCGACGAGCAGAAGCAGCGGTGGCTCCCGGCGTTCACCAGCGGCGAGATGATCACCGCCATCGCCATGAGCGAGCCGGGTGCGGGCTCGGACCTGCAGGGCCTGAAGACGACCGCACGCCGCGACGGCTCGGACTGGGTGCTCAACGGCTCCAAGACGTTCATCACCAACGGCATCAACTCCGACCTGGTGCTCGTGGTCGCGCGCACCGACCCGGAGAAGGGGGCGCACGGCTTCTCGCTGCTGGCCGTGGAGCGCGGCATGAAGGGCTTCGAGCGGGGCCGCAACCTCGACAAGGTCGGCATGAAGGCGCAGGACACCGCCGAGCTGTTCTTCGACGACGTGCGCCTGCCGGCGGAGAACCTCGTGGGCGGCGAGGGCGGCGGCTTCATCCACCTCATGGAGAAGCTCCCGCAGGAGCGCCTGTCCATCGCCGTCGTCGCGGTCGCCGCGGCCGAGAAGGTCTTCGACATCACGCTGGACTACTGCAAGGGCCGCATGGCGTTCGGCAAGCCCATCGGCGCCTTCCAGCACAACCGCTTCGTCCTGGCCGAGATGGCCACGGAGATCGAGATCGCCCGCCACTACGTCGACAAGGCCGTGCTCGCGCACAACGCCGGCGAGTTCACCGTGCAGGACGCCGCGATGGCGAAGTGGTGGACCACCGAGCTGCAGAAGAAGGTCGTGGACCAGTGCGTGCAGCTGCACGGCGGCTACGGCTACATGCTCGAGTACCCGGTGGCCAAGGCGTTCATCGACTCGCGCGTCCAGACCATCTACGGCGGCACGACCGAGGTCATGAAGGAGATCATCGGTCGCTCGCTCGGCGTCTGATGGGGTCCACCTGATGGGCGGGGTCGAGGACTACGTCGAGCGGCTCAAGGCGGGCCAGGTCGAGCGCAAGCCCGGCGTGCTCCCGCCGCACTACCCGACCTGCTTCGGCTGCGGGCCGGAGGCCGAGGCGGGGCTGCACCTCGAGGTGCGCCTGGTGGACGACGAGGTCGTCGCGGACTACGCCTTCGGCGCCGTGCACAGCGGGGCGCCGGGCATCGCCCACGGCGGCACCGTGGCGGCGCTGGTGGACGACCTGCTCGGCTACGCGCTCTACCTCGTGCGCGAGCCCGGCGTCACCCGCCGGCTGGAGGTCGACTACCTGCTGCCGGTCCTGATCGGCACGACCTACACGATCCGCGGCCGGGTGGACCGGCGCGAGGGCCGCAAGATCTTCTGCTCCTGCGAGGCGACGGCACCGGACGGCACGACGGTGTTCCGCGCCAAGGGGCTGTTCATCGTGGTGCCCCTCTCGCACTTCGCTCAGGGCATGGAGAGCGGCGAGGGCCGGGGGCCGGTCGCGCTCTAACCCACCTGCTCCAGCAGCGTGGCCCAGCCGCCGGGCGGCACCTCGGCCACGAGCCGGAACTCCCCGTCGCCCTCGGGGGAGAAGATCGCCGACCCGCCCTCCTCCGGCGTGGCACCCGTGACAGGCTCGATGACCGAGATGTGCGTGACCAGGGCGGTGTTCGCCCCCTCCGGCGCCTCCTGGCCCACGAGCTGTTCCACGGCGGCGACGGCCTCGTCGTTGCCCGGCTTGCCCGTCCCGGGCAGGGGCAGCAGCACCTCGTCGGTGGTCACCTCGGCGCCGAACGCGAGCTCCGCCGTCTCGCGGGTGCGGCAGTACGGGCTGGCCACTGCGCGGCCGATCGGGATGTCGAGGTCTTCGATGGCCTTGCCCAGCTCGCGGGCCTGCTGGCGCCCCTCGTCGGTGAGCTCGCGCTGCGGGGCGCAGTCGTCGAGCTTCGCCGGGTCGTCGACGCCACCCTCCTCGGTGGCCGTGTGCCGCACGACGATGACGTAGCCGCCGTCGCGCAGCTCCTCGACCAGCCGCTCCCCGGACAGCGGCCCCTCGGGCTCGGGCTCCTCGACGGCGGCGCAGCCGGTGAGCAGCAGCAGGCAGAGCAGGAGGCGCGCGGTCATGCGCGCATCCTGCCGGATCAGCCGCGGCGGGCGGGGGTGCGACGGCTCAGCAGCGCAGCGAGCGCCATCCGGCGCAGCAGGACCTCGAGCCGCTCGGGTTCGACGGCAGGCGAGGTGAAGGCGGTGCCGTTCAGCATCGCCAGCGTGGACCCGGTCACGACGGCCACCTCGGCCGCGTCCAGGTCGTCACGCAACCGCCCGAGCACCTGGTGCCACGGCTGCTCGTACGCCCGCATCCGCTTGCGCAGCGAGCGACGCACGTCGTCGGACAGCGCGCGCGCCTCGCGCACCCAGACGCCGATGAGCGCGCGCTGCTCCACGGCGAAGGAGACGTGCAGGTCGACCAGCGCCTCGAGCGCGCGGTGCGGATCGTCGTGCGCCGCCGAGATCCCGCGGGCACCCTCGAGCATCCGGGTCATCGCCCGGTCGCAGAGCGCCTCGAGCAGCGCCGCCTTGCTGCGGAAGTGCCGGTAGACGCCCGGGCCGCTGATGCCTGCTGCTGCGCCGATGTCGTCGATGCCGACCGCGTGGAAGCCGCGGTCCGCGAACAGGTGCGCCGCGGCCTCGAGCAGCTGCTCCCGGCGAGGAGGCGCGGCGGCGGACGTCACCGGGCCAGGCTAGCCGCCGCATGTGAGCGGCGGTTAACGTCTGGGCATGCTGACTGCCCTGCTCGACGACCTGCGCGCGGAGCAGGCCGACCTGTGCTCGATCGTGGCCGATGCCGACCTCGACGCACCGACGCCCGCCGAGGGGTGGAACGTGCGGGACGCGGTCTCGCACCTGGCCGGCACGGACGTGGAGGCGCTCAAGGCGGCGACGCGGCCGGAGGAGTTCGTCGCCGGACTGACCGAGGTGGCCAAGGACATCGACGGCTTCCTCACCGGACAGCTGGTGGAGCGTCGCGGGCTCAGCCGGGAGCAGCTGCTCAGCAGCTGGCAGGACGGCTTCGACGCGATGGTCGAGGCCTTCGCGGACGTGCCGGCCGGGACGAAGGTGCCCTGGTACGGGCCGCCGATGAGCCCGGCGTCCTTCGCCACCGCCCGTCTGATGGAGTACTGGGCGCACGGGCAGGACGTCGCCGACGCGCTGGGTGTGCAGCGGGCAGCGACCGACCGGCTCCGGCACATCTGCCACCTGGGCGTGCGCACGCGCGGGTTCGCCTACGTCAACAGGGGTCTCGCACCGCCGGACGTGCCGGTGGCGGTCGAGCTCACGGCGCCGGACGGCAGCACGTGGGCCTTCGGCGACGGCGAGCAGCGGGTCACCGGTCCGGCCGAGGACTTCTGTCTGCTGGTCACCCAACGGCGGCACCGCGACGACCTGGCGCTGCGCGCGGAGGGTGAGGCGGCCCACGAGTGGCTCGGCCTGGCGCAGTGCTTTGCCGGCCCGCCCGGACCTGGGAGGGCCAGGCGATGACCGACCCGTGGAGCACCCCTGAGCGGCTGGCCCTGCGCGAGCTGGCCAAGCAGGTCGTCGCCAAGGAGGTCGCGCCGCACGTCGCCCAGTGGGAGCGCGACGGCGAGCTGCCGCGCAGCCTGCACCGCACCTTCGCCGACGCCGGGCTGCTCGGCGTCTCCTTCCCCGCGGAGCAGGGCGGCGGCGGGGGAGACGCCGTCGACTCGGCGATCCTCGCCGAGGAGGTGCTGCGCGGCGGCGGCTCCGGCGGCGTCATCGCCAGCCTGTTCACGCACGGCATCGCGGTCCCGCACATCTCCCGCAACGGCACGCCCTACCTGGTCGACCGCTACGTCCGGCCGACGCTGGCCGGCGAGACGATCGGCGCGCTGGCCGTGACCGAGCCGGGCGGCGGCAGCGACGTCGCGGGCCTGCGCACACGGGCGCGCCGGGAGGGCGACACCTACGTCGTCGACGGCAGCAAGACCTACATCACCAGCGGGGTGCGCGCCGACTTCGTCACCGTCGCCGTCCGCACCGGCGGCGAGGGACACGGCGGCATCAGCCTGCTCGTCGTCGACAAGGGCATGCCCGGCTTCACCGTCAGCCGCCGGCTGGACAAGATGGGCTGGCGCTGCAGCGACACCGCCGAGCTGTCCTTCGACGGCGTGCGCGTGCCGGCCTCGAACCTCGTGGGCGAGGAGGGCTCGGGCTTCCTGCAGATCATGCAGCAGTTCCAGAGCGAGCGGCTCGGCCTCGCGGTGCAGGCGTACGCGACGGCGCAGCGGTGCCTGGATCTCACCCTGCCGTGGGTGCGCGACCGCGAGACGTTCGGCCGGCCCCTGGCCAGCCGGCAGGTGGTGCGGCACAAGGTGGCGCGGATGGCGCGGCGCACCTGGGAGGCCCGGACCTGCACACGCGCGGCGATGGAGCTGTGGCTGAGCACCGGCGACGCCGTCACCGAGGTCAGCATGGCCAAGAACACCGCCTGCCTGGCCTGCGACGAGGTCGTCGACGAGGCCGTGCAGCTGTTCGGCGGGCTCGGCTACATGCGCGAGAGCGAGGTCGAGCGGCACTACCGCGACAGCCGGATCCTCCGGATCGGCGGCGGGACGGACGAGATCATGGACGAGGTCGTCAGCAAGCGGCTCGGGCTGTAGGCCCGCGCAGGGCCGGCAGCCCGAGCCGCGTGCGGAGCGTCCTAGACCTCGGGCGTGCCGCCCTTGGCGGCCTCGACGTCGCTGGCGGCGCCGCCGGCCTCCTCCTGGAAGGCCTCCTCGACGGCGAGGTCGCTGCTGGTCTGCTCGGCGACCTCGGAGGCGATCTCCTCGTCGCTGACGCCGGCGCCGGCGGGCTGGGTCGTGCCGGCGGACGTGGCGGGGGTGACAGCGGGATCGGTCATGGCTCTCCTCGTGCTCCGCAGAGCGGTCAGGGGCAGGTCGGGGAGAGCCCTACCCCCGGCGCGCCCGGCGGCACACCGTCTCGATCCCGAGACCTGCTGCACACGTGATGCGCGCCCCTGCGGGCAGGATGGTGCCATGGGCACAGCAGCAGCGGCCACCGACACCGGCCGCGTCCGCGACGGCAACGAGGACGCGTACGCCGTCTCGGCGAGCACGTGGGTCGTCGCCGACGGGATGGGCGGTCACGCCGGCGGGGAGGTGGCGGCGCGCGCGGCGGCAGACGCCGCGCT
>JAOPWK010000338.1 GCA_025965735.1 Frankiales bacterium | reverse complement strand
GTCCCTCGCGCGGACCAGTCCGAGATCGGCTTCCTGCTGGACACTCTCAGCCGCGGGCTGGACCTCCCGCTCTCACGCGAGGACGTCATCGGCTCGTTCGCCGGCGTGCGCCCGCTGCTCGCCGGAGCGGAGGGGCGCACCGCCGACCTGTCCCGTCGGCACGCGGTCGTGAAGGGCGACGACGGCGTGTGGACCGTGCTCGGCGGCAAGCTCACGACGTACCGCCGGATGGCGCAGGACGCGGTCGACGTCCTCACCGACGCGCCCTGCCGCACGGCCTCGCTGCCGCTGGTCGGGGCCGCGGGACCGGTGACGCCCGGCGTGCCCGAGCGGCTGGTCCGGCGGTACGGCGCGGAGGCCGGCGACGTCGCCGCACTGGCCGGCCGCGACCCGCGGCTGCTCGAGCCGGTGGCGCCCGGTGTGCCGGTGCTGGGGGTGGAGCTGGCCTGGGGCGTGCACGCCGAGGGCGCGCTGACGACGGAGGACCTGCTCGAGCGGCGCACCCGGCTGTCGCTGGTGGACGCCTGGCACGAGGCGGCGCGGCCGGCCGCGGACGCGGCGCTGGGCGCGCTGGTCTAGGCCTAGGTCGCGGTCTGAGAGGAGGCCAGCACCGGCACGCGCAGGCGCAGGAACGGCACCCGCTCCAGGATCGCCGTCCCGGCGCGCTGGACGGCCACCTGGTCGCGGGTCACGAGCCAGCGCCAGCGGTCGTCGTCCTCGCGGCGGGCCAGGAAGGCCACCCGGCGGACGGGCCCGCACGCCAGCAGGCCCCACTCCTCGGACAGCGAGTCGTCGCTGCGCAGCGGGACGGTCAACGGCCGGCTCCGGTCGCTCACCGCGCGGGGAAGGTCGGGGCCGAGCACCACCACGACCGCGCCGCCCTTCACGAGCTGGGCGCAGGAGGCGGACAGGTCGGCGGCCACCTTGGCGCTGGGCACCACGAGCAGCGCGAGGGTCGTGCCGGGGAGCAGGGCGCTGGTCTCGACGCTGCGCAGCCGCGCCTGGAGCACGCTGCGGCCGGCGGGCGGGTGCGCGTCGTCGGGGACGGCGGCGGCGGCGCGGCCGTAGACGGAGGAGACAGGCGCCGGCGCGCGCTTGGCGGCCTGCGGCGCGCGCAGCGCCTGGACGGCAGCGCGCAGCTGGACAGCGGGGTCGCTGCTCAGCGCGTCGGTCACGGGTAGAGCATCGACACGACCCCGCCACCCCTTGACCTGAGGAGCGCTTTGCCACAGCTGGTCCCGCCCGGCTGGCCCGACCAGGTGCTGCCGCCCCAGGCGCCGGACTGGGAGCGCTCGGCGGTGGGCTGGCTGTTCGACCTGTGTCCGGCGGAGTACCGCGCCCACGACGTCCTGCGCAAGCACCCGGTCGTGCTGGCGCGCTTCGCCGCCGGCCACGTCGAGGCGGCAGTGGAGGCCGCGCGGCACGGCATCCGTACCGCGCGCGCCGAGCTCAAGGGGATCGTGGGCAACGACGTGGTCGACGCGGCGATCGCGGCGTACGAGCGGGAGGGCCGCCGGCTGGTCCAGGTCGGACGGCAGGTCGCGCTGGTGGACGCCGCCCTGCGCGGCGAACGTCACGTCCCCCGTCTCTGAAGCGCGGGCACAGCGAACCGCCGCACCGCGTTGTCCGAAGGGCTGGAAGGGCCCTGCGGCTCTAGACTCGACCTCCCTGACCCCGCGCCCGACCTGGTAGGAGCCCGCCCGTGAGCCTGCTCGACAGCGTCTCCGGGCCCGGCGACCTGAAGCGCCTGCGCCCGGACGAGCTGCCGCTGCTCGCCGCCGAGATCCGCGACGTCATGGTCGACACCGTCTCGCGCACCGGCGGCCACCTCGGGCCGAGCCTGGGGGTCGTCGAGACCACGCTGGCGATCCACCGCGTCTTCGACTCGCCCCGCGACAAGGTCGTCTGGGACACCGGCCACCAGTCCTACGTCCACAAGCTCGTGACCGGCCGCGCCGACCGCTTCGAGACGCTCCGCAAGAAGGACGGCCTGTCCGGCTACCCGAGCCGCACGGAGTCCGAGCACGACCTCGTCGAGAACAGCCACGCCAGCACCGCCCTGTCGTACGCCGACGGCCTGGCCAAGGCGTACCGCCTCCGGGGCGAGCAGCGGCACGTCGTGGCGGTCGTCGGCGACGGCGCCCTGACCGGCGGCATGTGCTGGGAGGCGCTGAACAACATCGCCTCCTCCTCACTCCCCGTCGTGATCGTCGTCAACGACAACGGTCGTTCGTACTCCCCGACGATCGGCGGGCTCGCCGAGCACCTGGCGATGCTGCGGATGACGCAGGGGTACGAGCGGGCGCTCGACACGGTGAAGACGACCCTGTCCCGCACCCCCGTCGTCGGCACGCCGCTGTACACGGCGCTGCACGGGCTCAAGCGCGGGATCAAGGACTTCCTCCAGCCGCAGGTGCTGTTCGAGGACCTGGGCATGAAGTACGTCGGGCCCATCGACGGCCACGACGTCGCGGCCATGGAGGCCGCCCTGCGCCGCGCCAAGGCGTTCGGCGGACCCGTCATCGTGCACGCGGTGACGGTCAAGGGCTACGGCTACCAGCCGGCCGTCGACGACGAGGCCGACTGCCTGCACAGCGTGGCGCCGGTCACCGACCCGCTGACCGGCAAGCCGATGAACGCCAGCGCGCGCGGCTGGACCAGCGTGCTCGGCGAGGAGATGGTGGCGATCGGCGCGGAGCGCCGTGACGTCGTCGCCATCACCGCCGCGATGCTCCAGCCGGTCGGCCTGCTGCGCTTCAGCCAGGCCTACCCGGACCGCACGTTCGACGTCGGCATCGCCGAGCAGCACGCCGTCACCTCGGCCGCGGGCCTGGCCATGGGCGGCATGCACCCGGTCGTCTGCCTCTACGCCACCTTCCTCAACCGCGCCTTCGACCAGGCGCTGATGGACGTGGCGCTGCACCGGCTGCCGGTGACCTTCGTGCTGGACCGCGCCGGCGTGACCGGGGAGGACGGCGCGAGCCACAACGGCATGTGGGACATGTCGCTCCTGCAGCTCGTGCCGGGCCTGCGACTGGCCGCGCCCCGCGACGCGGCGACGCTGCGCGAGGAGCTGCGCGAGGCGCTCGCCGTCGACGACGGGCCCACCGCGGTCCGCTTCCCCAAGGGCGCCATCGGCGACGACGTGCCGGCGCTCGAGCGCATCGGCCCGGTCGACGTGCTGCGCCGCGAGAAGGGCGACGATGTGCTGGTCGTCGCCGTCGGCTCGATGGCGCGGCTCGGGCTCGAGGTCGCGGATCGGGCTGCGGCGCAAGGGATCGGCGTCACCGTCGTCGACCCGCGCTGGGTCTCACCGGTGCCGGCCGAGCTCGTGGAGCTGACCCGGTCGTACCGCCTCGTGCTCACCGTCGAGGACAACGGCCGGACCGGCGGCGTCGGCTCCATGGTCAGCCAGGCCATGCGCGACGCGGGCATCGACGTGCCGACCCGCGACCTCGGGATCCCGCAGCGCTTCCTCGACCATGCCAGCCGGGCGCAGATCCTCAGCGAGATCGGGCTCACCGCGCAGGACGTGGCGCGGCACGTCGTGGAGACGGTGTCGCGGCTCGACGGCGTGGACGTCGTGGAGCAGCAGACCGAGTCGTCCTAGCGGTCGGTGTCACAGCTCCGCACTAGCGTCCGCGGGGTGCAGGAGCTGGCCCCCGTCGCGACGCTGGTCGTGGCCACCGTCGCGCTCTTCGTCGGGCTGCGCACGATCCGCCAGCGCGACCTCGCCGACCGGCGGGACCAGTGGTGGAAGCGCTACCAGTGGGCGACCGACCTCACCCTCAGCAGCGACGACCACCGCCGCGACCTCGGACTGCGGGCGCTGGAGCTGCTGGCCGTCAGCGGGCTGGCGGGCGTGGAGGAGATCGACATGCTGGACGCCGCGGTCAGCGCCGAGCTCTCGCGCCGGCCGGACCTGCTGGACGACGGCTGGACCGGGTACGACCATGGCGAGCAGTCACCGGAGGAAGAGGAGCAGCCGTGACCACGTGGCAGGGCTACTCGCGCGACGCGTGGAACGCCCGCATCTCCGCGGCCCGGCTCAAGGTGACCATCGACAAGCAGCGCGGCGTCGAGACTCCCGCCTGGATCCGCGAGCTCGCCGCGCGACCCCGCCCCGTGCTCGAGGAGCCGAAGCAGTCGGGCTCTGCCGCCTAGCGGTAGAGGACGTCCTTCACCCACGGCACGTCGGCCGCCGGGTCGCGGAGCACGATCAGCTCCGGCCGGCCGCCCTCGGCCGCCAGCGTCAGCTCATCCGCTGTCATCAGCAGCGGCCGGGTGAAGCCGCGCTCGTCGGCCGCCGTCGCCGCGGCTGCGGCGGGGCCGAAGGCCGGGTCGATGAGCGCGAGGCGGGTCCAGCCACGGCGGCGCATCGGCACCACCGCCGCGCCCATGCCGCCCGCGCAGGCCGCGACCGACGTGCGCAGGCTGCGGGCGCCGAGCAGGGTGAGCGCGTCGCAGTCGCCGTACGGCCGCAGCTGGCCCTTCGGGTCGCGGGCCACCCGCTCGGCGGCCAGCGCGCCGAGCTCCTCGAGCAGCAGCCGGGCGCCGGTCCAGGCGACCTCCGGGTCGATGCCGGCGTGGTCCAGAGCCGTCAGCGGGACGAGGAGGACCCGGTCCGGGTCGGCCGGGTCGATGCCGACGGCGCCGAAGCCCAGGTCGAGGGCGTCGCCGAGGACCCGCTCGCGGACCCAGTCCAGGCCCGGGTGCAGGACGTGGTCGACCGGCAGGCCCACGGGGCGCAGCGCCAGCTCCAGCACCTCGGCGGGGAGGTCTGCGCACCAGCGGCGGGCCAGCAGCCAGTCGGTGAGCCGGCGGCGGCCGGTCGCGCTCTCGGGCTCGTGACCGGCCAGCGCGCGGCGGCACTCGCCCCACGACACCCACACGTCCGGGCTGCCGAGAAGGGTGACGCCCCTGCTGTTCGGCTCGAGGTCCACGTCGTGCAGCACCGACACCGCGAGGACGCCCCGGCGGAGCTCGGGAGCGGTGGGTGCCTGCACGTCCGGAACCTACCCGGGCAGGCTCGACGGCAGGCGGAGCCAACCGGGTGAAGGCGGGCGCCTCCGGACGGTCCGGACGCGGCCTCACCGCCACCTCACGCGGCGGCCGCTAGCGTCCGCGCTGTGCGCGTGCTGGTGGTCGAGGACGAGGTGCCGCTGGCCGACGCGGTGGCCCGGGGGCTGCGCCGCGAGGGCATGGCGGTCGACACGGCGTACGACGGCGACAGCGGCCTGGAGAAGGCCATGATGACGCGGTACGACGTGCTGGTCCTGGACCGCGACCTGCCCGGCCGCTCGGGCGACGACGTGTGCCGCCGGCTCGCCGCGGACGGGTCGCTGACGCGGGTGCTCATGCTGACCGCCGCAGCCGGGCTGACCGATCGGGTCGCGGGGCTCGAGCTGGGTGCTGACGACTACCTGACCAAGCCGTTCGCCTTCGCCGAGCTGGTGGCACGGGTGCGAGCGCTCGGCCGCCGCGCCACACCCCCCGCTCCGCCGGTGCTGCACGGGCCGGCCGGCCTGGTCGTCGACCCCGCTCGGCGCACCGCCACCCGGCACGGCGTCGACCTCGGGCTGACCAAGAAGGAGCTGGGCGTCCTCGAGGTGCTGCTCGGCGCCGAGGGGGGCGTCGTCTCCAGCGAGGAGCTGCTGGAGCGGGTCTGGGACGAGTACGCCGACCCGTTCACCACGACCGTGCGGGTCACCGTCATGACGCTGCGCAAGAAGCTCGGCGAGCCGCGGGTCGTGCACACCGTCGTCGGCTCCGGCTACCGGCTCGCAGAGAGCTGAGAGGCGATGGGCGACCGCACCACGCTGCGCTGGCGGCTGACGCTGGTCTACGGCGCGGTGGCCGTCGGCGTCGGGCTGCTCCTGCTGCTGCTGTCCCTCGTGCTGGTCGAACGGGCCCTCTCGACCACCATCCTCGGCGCCGGCAACGTCGGGGTCGCCCTGCCCAACGGTCCGGTTCTCACCTTCGGGCAGTACCAGGACCTGCTGCGCGAGCAGGCGTTGGAGCGGCTCCTGCGCCAGGGGCTGCTCGCCCTGCTGCTGCTGGGCAGCGTCGGCGTCGCCGTCTCCTACTTCCTGGCCGGCCGGGTGCTCCAGCCGCTGCAGGACATCACCGCCGCCGCCCAGCGGCTGTCCGCCGAGAAGCTCGACGCCCGCATCGCGCTGGCCGGCCCGGAGGACGAGCTCAAGCAGCTGGCCGACACCTTCGACGACATGCTCGGCCGGCTCGAGGCCGCCTTCGAGGCGCAGCGGCGCTTCGTGGCCGACGCCAGCCACGAGCTGCGCACGCCGCTGGCGGTCATGCGCACCGAGGTCGAGGTCGCGCTGGCCGACCCGTCAGCCTCCGCCGAGGACCTACGCGCGGCCGCCTGCGTGGTGCGCGATGCGACGATGCGCGCCGACCGGCTCGTCGACAGCCTGCTGCTGCTCGCCCAGTCCGACCGGATGACCGGGCCCGCGGTACGCGAGCGGGTCGAGCTGCCGGAGGTCGCGGCGCAGGCGCTGTCCGCCGTGGCCGCCGAGGTGCAGGAGCGCGGACTGAAGGTCGCCACGTCGTACGGCGCCGGTGGCGTCCTCGGGGACCGCGGGCTGCTGGAGCGCCTCGCGGGCAACCTGGTCGAGAACGCCGTGCGGCACAACGTGCCCGGCGGGTGGCTGCGCGTGGACACGGGGACGGTGGAGGGCCGGGCCCGCCTCGAGGTCTCCAACTCCGGGGCGGTCATCGACCCGGCGGAGGTGGACGGGCTGTTCGAGCCGTTCCGGCGGCACGGCACCGCGCGCACCGCGCGGCGCGGAGCGGGCCTCGGCCTCGCGATCGTCCGGGCGGTCAGCGAGCTGCACGGCGGCACCATCGCCGCCGTCGCCCGCGCCGAGGGCGGCCTCGTCGTCACGGTCGACCTGCCGCGCAGCCCGTAGCCGGGCAAGCGGGTCACTCGAGGTAGTCCGTTCGGACCCTTCTTGCGGAACTTCTGCCAAAGCCGCCCGCGCGGCCGCTGCGCTGCGCATCATCGGCACACCGGTAGAGGCACCCAGGAGGCGCAGACGTGAGCACCACGACCACCGAGATCGACGTCGTGCTGATGCTCGTCGTCCTGGGGCTGGCCGCACTGGTCGCGCTCTCGTTCAGCCTCGCCCGCGCCGTGCAGCCGGTGCGCCCGTCACTGCCCGCGGAGGACTGCCCGCCGCCCGGCCTCGGGCGCCTGGTGCCGGTCGGCCGGCAGGTCGACCACGAATGCCGCACCGGCCTGGTCCAGCTCGAGCTCTGGCTCGCGACGGCGCGGCGGCTCCGCCCCTAGACCAGTGGGTGGCTGTGGTCCGAGGGGGGCCACAGTCACCCACTGCCAGCAGACGCCGAGGGCCCGCGCTCACGAGGGGGGAGCGCGGGTCCTCCGGCGGACCTGCGCCCGCGGCGCAGCAGCCACAGGTTCATCGGCACGAGGACGACTGAAGATGCCGGCGTGGACGTACGCGAAGGGCCGCTCGGCGCCCGGGCGACCCCAGCCGTGGCGAGGAACAGGGGGCATCGGCAGGTGGTTGAGCAAACAACTACCTAGCGAGGGAGCACGTCATGGCCAAGGTCGTCGTCTTCGGGGGCACGGGCTACACCGGAGCCGGCATCGTGCGCGAGGCCCTCGCCCGTGGCCACGAGGTGGTCTCGGTCAGCCGCTCGCAGCCGTCGGAGCCCGTGCCAGGGGTGCAGTACGAGGTCGGCAGCGCGGAGCAGCTCGCGCCGCGCGTCGTGCCGGGTGCGGACGCGATCGTCGCGACGCTCGCCCCGCGCGGCGACATGGCCGGCCGCCTGGTCGAGGTCTACGGCGAGCTGGCGACGCTGTCGGCGCAGGCCGGCGCGCGGTACCTGCAGGTCGGCGGCTTCAGCTCGCTGCGTCCCGCTCCGGACGCGCCGCGCTTCGTGGAGGGCGAGGTCCCGGAGGAGTACCGGACGGAGGCACTCGAGGGCGAGGCGACGCGCATCCTGCTGGCGGAGCGTGCTCCGGCGGAGCTGGACTGGGTGTTCGTCAGCCCGGCCGGCTCCTACGGCGCGTGGGCTCCGGGCGAGCGCACCGGCACGTACCGCGTCGGGGGCGAGGTCGCGCTGTTCGATGCCGACGGCGGCTCGAGCATCTCCGGGGCCGACTTCGCGGCTGCCGTCGTCGACGAGATCGAGGCGCCGGCGCACCACCGCGCGCACATCGGCGTCGCCTACTAGCCCGTCAGCAGACGTGCTTGCCGCGGATCCGGGGCGACGCCCCGGGTCCGCGGACGCAGCGGACCCACGGCGGGTCGTCCGGCTCCTCGGCGAAGCCGAGCCGGCGCAGCAGCCGGCGGGACGGCTCGTTGTCCACGTGCACGTCGGCGACCAGCCGCCGCACGCCGGGCTGCGCGTCGGCCCACGCGCACAGGACGGCCACCACCTCCGTGCCGATGCCCTGTCGCCGCGCCGGAACGGCCAGCCCGTAGCCGAGCAGCACGTCGCCGCCAGCGTCTGGGCCACCGCGCCAGCCGCAGTCGCCCACGACCTCGCCGTCCACCACCACGAGCCAGCCGCCGTCGTCCCCCTCGCTGCCGTGCTCGGCGAGCGGGCGCAGCGCGTCGGTGGTGTCGGCGTGCGGCCAGCCGCTGCCGGCGCGCAGCCGCAGGTCCTGCAGCCGGTCCTGCAGGCCGTTGCCGCTCATCACCGCGAGCGCCAGCGCGTGCGGGACGGGCACGAGCGCCACCCGGGGGCCGGACAGGCGCGGGAGGCTCACCCGCTGAACGGCGGCGGGGTGGGCGCAGGCGGGGTGGAGGAGCGCCGGGTGCGGGTGCGCACGCGGGGAGCAGCCGGCTCGGGCTCGGGGGCCGATGCGGCCTCGGGAGCCGGCGCGGCGTCCGGCTCGACGGCAGAGGTCGCCG
>JAOPWK010000331.1 GCA_025965735.1 Frankiales bacterium | reverse complement strand
CGCGGTGGTGGCAGCGGCCCAGGACGCAGCGCTCGGCGCCGTCACGGCCGGCCGCAGCGCCGCCCGCCGCCTGGAGGCGCTGGGCCTGGCCAGCGGCACCCTCGCCGTCCAGGGACCTGGCGTCGTGGTCACCTTGACCGACGCGCCGGAGGGCGAGGCCGACCCGGACGAGTCGCTGCGCGGCGGCACCCCGCTGGACGGGCGGGTGCAGGACCGCGACCTGCAGGACCTGGTGAACGGGCTCTGGGCGTCCGGCGCCGAGGCCGTCAGCATCAACGGCGTCCGCCTCACCGCGCTGACCGCCATCCGCAGCGCCGGCGACACCATCCTGGTGGACTTCCGGCTGCTGTCCCCGCCGTACGTCGTCCGCGCGATCGGCGAGCCGGGACGGCTGGAGCTGGAGCTGCTCGACGGCCCGTCCGGCCGTCGGCTGGCCACCTACACCCAGCTCTACGGCCTCGGCTTCGACGTGCGGCGGGACGACTCGCTGTCCCTCCCGGGCGCCAGCACCCCCGACCTGCGCGACGCGCTGCCGCCGCAGGAGGAGCGCTCGTGATCCCCGCGTTCGGGCTCGTCCTCGGTGTCGTGCTCGGCCTGGTGCTCGAGCCGACCGTGCCCGCGGCGCTGCAGCCGTACCTCCCGATCGCCGTGGTCGCGGCGCTGGACGCGGTGTTCGGCGCGGTGCGGGCGCAGCTCGAGGGGATCTTCGACGACCGGGTGTTCGTCGTGTCCTTCGTGAGCAACGTCCTGGTCGCCGCCCTCGTGGTCTTCCTCGGCGACCAGCTGGGCGTCGGCGGCCAGCTGTCCACCGGCGTCGTGGTCGTGCTGGGCATCCGGATCTTCAGCAACGCCGCCGCCATCCGCCGGCGCCTGTTCCACGCATGAACGCGCCGATGAGCAGCCCGTTGCGGCGCCTGCTCACGCCGCGGCTGCGCCGGGTCGACCTCGCCGTGGCGGCGCTGCTCGCGGTGCTGGGCTTCGCGGCGGTCGTCCAGGTGCGGTCCACCCAGGAGGGCGGCCCGCTGGCCGCCGCGCGCCAGGAGGACCTGGTCCAGATCCTGGACGAGCTGTCCAACCGCAACGACCGCCTGCGGGCCGAGGTGTCCGCGCTGAACCAGGCACGGGCCGAGCTCGGCGCCGGCGGCGACCGGACCGCGGCGCTGGCCGAGGCCCGCCGCCGCACACAGCTGCTCGGCGTGCTGGCCGGCACCGTTCCCGCCACCGGCCCCGGCCTGCTGCTGACGATCACCGACCCCGAGGAGCGGATCGGCCCGGAGGTGCTGCTCGACGCGCTCGAGGAGCTGCGCGCGGCAGGTGCCGAGGCCGTCCAGCTGGAGGGGCCGGTCGATCTGAGCGTCGAGCCGTCGCAGGCCGCCGCCGGCGCGCAGGTGCGGGTGGTCGCGTCCACCGCGCTGGTCGAGGGGGAGGAGGGCGGCGTGGTCGTCGACGGCGTCGCGCTGTTCCCGCCGTACCGCTTCGTGGTCGTCGGCGACTCCAGCACGCTGGCCTCGGCGGTCGGCATCCCCGGCGGCGTCGTGGACAACGTGGAGCAGCGCGGCGGCTCAGCGCTGGTGGAGCAGCAGGGCGAGGTGCGCGTGGGCGCCTTGCGGGTGCTCAAGGCGCCTCGTTACGCTCGCCCCGCCCCGCAGCCCGGGGACTGACCGCAACGAGAGGCCCTGGCCGTGGAGCTGAAGTACACCGCTGAGCACGAGTGGATCGCCGTCGTCGGCTCCGGCGACGACGCCGTGCTCCGGATCGGCATCACGCCGTACGCGCAGGAGGCGCTCGGCGACATCGTCTTCGTGACGCTGCCGGCGGTCGGCACCGACGTCACCCCCGGGCAGTCCTTCGGCGAGGTGGAGAGCACCAAGAGCGTCTCGGACGTCTACGCCCCCGTCGCGGGCACCGTCACCGGTCGCAACGAGCAGCTGGACAGCGCCCCGGAGCTGGTCAACTCCGACCCGCTCGGTGAAGGCTGGATGGTGGAGCTCCGGCCCGCCGAGGGCGTGGAGGCGGCACTGGCCGCGGACGGGCTGCTCGACGAGGCGGCGTACACCGCGCTGACCGAGAGCAGCAGCTAGTCGTTCTACGTTTCCGGGTCTGAACCTCAGGTCGAGGTGGCCGTCTGCGGATCCTCGACAACCGGTTGACCCTCCGCGCGCGCCCGCACTAGGTTCGCCCCCTGAGCCAGAGCCCGACCTCGTGGGCGACTCGGGCGGGAAGGCGACTCCCCGCAGCAGCACGGGACCCGCGCCGCGGGCACCCGGCGGGCACCGCCCGCAGACCAGACTCCGGAGGCGGGCGACACCGTGTTCTGCACCCAGTGCGGCCATCAGAACGCTGAGGGCAGCCGGTTCTGCGCCCGCTGCGGGACGGGCCTGTCGCGTGGCGCCGAGGGCGCTGCGAGCGCCGTCGAGACGACCTCGACGATCTCGCTGGCCGCGCTCGAGGGGGCGCTCGAGAACGACGGCATCGCCGCGCCGGCCGAGCCGGCCGCGGACGCCGCGCCGGCGGAGGCCCTGCCTCCCGGGAGCGCGCTGCTCGTCGTCAAGCGCGGCCCGAACGCCGGCAGCCGCTTCCTGCTCGACGCCGACGTGACGACCGCGGGGCGGCACCCCGAGTCGGACATCTTCCTGACGACGTCACCGTGTCGCGGCGCCACGCGGAGTTCGTCCGCGAGGGCAGCGGCTTCGTGGTGCGCGACGTCGGCAGCCTGAACGGCACCTACCTCAACCGCGAGCGGATCGACGCCGCCGGTCTGGCCGGCGGGGACGAGGTGCAGATCGGCAAGTACCGGCTGGTGTTCCTCGTGGGCTCCCGCGGGGGCGAGGCGTGACGACCGCGGCCAACGCCGTGCCGACCCGCGCGTTCATGAGCATCGGCGAGGTGCTGGGCCAGCTGCGGCCCGACTTCCCGGACATCACCATCAGCAAGATCCGCTTCCTCGAAGCGGAGGGGCTGATCGAGCCCGAGCGGACCGCGTCCGGCTACCGCAAGTTCTCGCGCGAGGACCTGTCCCGACTGCGCTACGTGCTGACCGCCCAGCGCGACCACTACCTCCCGCTGAGGGTCATCAAGGAGCACCTGGACGCGATCGACCGCGGGCTCGAGCCCCCGGCGCTGGGTGCTGCCGGTCCCAAGGTGCCGCGCGCGCTGGTCGCCGCAGAGGGGATGCCCGACGCCGACGCGTTCCTGCCCGAGGTCAGCGAGATCCGGCTGTCCCGCGGCGAGCTGCTGTCCGCGGCCGGCCTGCAGCCCGAGCAGCTCGACCAGCTGGAGCAGTACGGCCTGGTCGCCCCGCGACAGGGCGGCAGCCACTACGACGGCGACGCGCTCGTCGTGGCCAAGACCGTCGCGGAGATGGCCCGCTTCGGCATCGAGCCCCGCCACCTGCGGGCGTTCAAGAGCGCCGCGGAGCGCGAGATCGGCCTCGTGGAGCAGGTCGTCACGCCGCTCGTGCGCCAGCGCAACCCCGAGGCCCGCGCGCGCGCCGAGGAGGTCGCCCGCGAGCTGGCGGCGCTGTCGGTCAAGCTGCACGCGACGCTGGTACGTGCCGGTCTCGGCCCCGGCCTGCGCCGCTGATCCGGCTCCTGCGGGAGTAGGCTCGACAGCGCTCGAGCACACACGTCGACCGCTCGACATGACCCCTCCGGAGGACCACGTGGAGCCAGCCGACGAGGGGACTCCGCTGTCGGAGCTGAGCGTGGTGGGCGTGCGGGTCGAGCTGCCCAGCCAGCAGCCGATCGTGCTGCTGAAGGAGGTCGAGGGAGAGCGCTACCTCCCGATCTGGATCGGCGCCGTCGAGGCCACGGCGATCGCCTTCGCCCAGCAGGGCGTGGTGACTGCCCGGCCGATGACGCACGACCTGCTGCGCGACCTGCTGGAGGCCTTCGAGAAGCCGCTGCAGACCGTGACGATCACCGAGCTGCGCGAGGGCGTCTTCTACGCCGAGCTCGCTTTCGAGGGCGGGGTCACCGTCAGCGCCCGTCCGTCGGACGCCATCGCGCTGGCCATGCGCAGCGGGGCCACCATCCGGAGCGAGGAGGCCGTGCTGGCCGAGGCCGGCATCGCCATCCCGGACGAGCAGGAGGACGAGGTGGAGAAGTTCCGCGAGTTCCTCGACAACGTCACCCCTGAGGACTTCGAGAGCGACCCGCAGAGCTGAGCCTCCACTGCAGGTCGAGGGTTGCGACACGACGTCCGGCATCGTTGACCTGACCTCGAGGACTGCCTAGCGTTCCTGTCCTGGTCGACCCGCGACGGGCCCCGCGAGGGGCGGCCGCCCGCCGGCCCCGCCGCAGCAGCAGGACCGCAGACAGGAGCCGATCGTGGTGGACGACCCGGACGTCGAGACACCTCAGCCCTCGCCGCGCGTGCCGCTGGGCCTGCAGGGGACGCTGTTCGACGACCTGCCGGAGAGCGAGCGCCCCGGCGGCTCCGAGCAGGACGTCGGCTACCGCGGCCCGACAGCGTGCAACGCCGCGGGCATCACCTACCGCCAGCTGGACTACTGGGCCCGCACCGGCCTGGTCGAGCCGAGCGTCCGCGAAGCCTCCGGCTCCGGCACCCAGCGCCTGTACTCCTTCCGCGACATCCTCGTGCTGAAGATCGTCAAGAAGCTGCTCGACGCCGGCATCTCGCTGCAGAACATCCGCACCGCCATCTCCACGCTGCGTGACCGCGGCGTGGCCGACCTCGCGCAGATCACGCTGATGAGCGACGGCACGACCGTCTACGAGTGCACCTCCACCGACGAGGTCGTCGACCTGCTGCAAGGTGGTCAGGCCGTCTTCGCCATCGCGGTGGGTCGCCAGGTCCGGGACGTGGAAGGCACCCTGGCTTCGCTGCCCGGCGAGCGGGCTCGTCGTGACGAGGCAGCGGCCGACGCGGAGCTGGCCGCGGCAGAG
>JAOPWK010000226.1 GCA_025965735.1 Frankiales bacterium | reverse complement strand
TGCCGGCCGACCTCGTGGTCGCGAACGGCGACGCAGCGCACGTCTACGGCGACCTGGTGTCGGCGCCGTCCGCCGCGAAGCGCCTGGCGCGGGCGACGCCGTCGCTGAGCGGTTTCGTCCTGCTGCTCGCCGTGCGCGGCAGCACGCCGGGGCTGGCGCACCACAACGTGCTGTTCCCGGAGCGGTACGACGAGGAGTTCGACGCCGTCTTCGGCGATCCGGCGCAGCCGGTGCCGGACCCGACCCTCTACGTCAGCGCGCCCGACGACGCGGCCGTGCGGCCGGACGGGCACGAGGCGTGGTTCGTCCTGGTGAACGCCCCCCGGCACGGCACAGGGCCCGGCGCCGTGGACTGGCGGGCGCCGGGGCTCGCGGACGGCTACGCCGGGCACCTCCTGGACCTGCTCGCCCAGCGCGGGCTGCCGGTGCGGGACCGGGTGCTGTGGTCGCAGGTGCTCTCCCCCGCCGACCTGGAGCAGCGGACCGGAGCCGTCGGCGGCGCCATCTACGGCACGTCCAGCAACGGCGCGGCGGCTGCCTTCTTGCGCCCGGCCAACCGGTCGCCTGTGCCGGGCCTGTTCCTGGTGGGAGGCTCGTCCCATCCCGGCGGCGGCCTGCCGCTGGTGACGCTGTCGGCGCAGATCGTCGCCGGTCTGGTGGGTCCCGCGTGAGTCGCCCGGAGCGCCTGCTGCTGCTCGTCTTCTTCACCGTGGTCCTCGCCCTGCTGGGCCGCACCGAGCTCGTGTCCACCGCCGTGGGTGCTGTCGCAGGAGGCGTGCCCGCGCTCCTCGCGGCCGGCCGGCTGACCCGGCTCAGCGGCCGGATGGACGCCACGCTCGGCGAGGTCGAGCAGCGCCCCACCGGGCTGCGCCCAGCCCGTGTGGCCGTGCGCGCCGGGCTGCACCTGCTCGTCCTGGGCGGCCTGCTGCTGACCACCGTCTTCGTGCCCTTCATCGGCGACGAGCTCTACGCCGCGTCGGCCGCCGCGGTGACCGGCTTCGCCGCGGTGCTGACGGCGGCACGCCTGCGCCGGTGACCGTGCTCGCACGGCTGGCCGCGCTGGTGGCGGCCACGGCGCCCGGCCGCACCGCGCTCGTCGCCGTCGACGGCGTCGACGGCAGCGGCAAGACCACGCTCGCCGACGGCCTGGCAGCAGCCGTGACCTCCCGAACGGTCAGCCGGCTCAGCGTCGACGACTTCCTGCGGCCGGAGGAGGAGCGCTACCGCAGGGGCCGCGACTCGCCGGAGGGCTGCTACCGCGACAGCCACGACCTCGCGGCGCTCCGCCGGACCCTGCGCCGTAGAGCGGGCGACGCCGTGGTCGTCGTGGACGGCGTCTTCCTGCTGCGACCCGAGCTCGACGTCGAGTGGGACCTCACGGTGCACCTGCAGGTGCCGGACGAGGAGGTGCTGCGCCGCGCGCTCGTGCGGGACGGGCCGGACGCCGCGCCGCGCTACCGGTCGCGCTACCTGCCCGCGCAGCGCCTCTACGAGGCGGAGTGCCGGCCAGCGGACCGCGCGGACGTGCTGCTCGACAACACCGACCCGCAGGCGCCGGTCGTCCTGCGCTGGCCGTGAGGAACGGTTCGTAGACCAGCCGGGATCATGCTTCTACACAGACGCTTTGGAAGTCGGAACTGTCGGACGGCAGGACTACCGTCGTCGTCATGGGAGCAGGTCAGGCGGCGTTCTCAGTGGTGGCGGATGTCGCTGCGCTGGACGCGCTGGCTGCTGAGCTGGCGGTGCAGGAGCTGTCCCGCTGCGCCGCCCATGCCGCGCAGCTGCGGACTCTGCTGCGGCTCCACGCGGTGGGCCGAACCGCGGGGATGGAGCTGTCGACGGTGCCGCACGCCGCACTGGCGATGGGCTGCTCGGAGCACCGGGCAGGGCAGCTGCTGAGCGAGGCGCTGGGGCTCGGGGAGCTGCCCGGCGCGTTGGAGGCCGTGGAGTGCGGGCTGCTGACCGTGGAGCAGTCCGCCGCCGTGGTCCGGCTCCTGGAGCCGTTGCCGTTCGCGCTGCGCCGGCAGGTTTGGGCGCGGTTGCAGTCGAGGCTGCTGACCGAGGCCGACCATGGGTCGGTTCTTCCTCCGGCGCGCTTGAGCGAGCTGCTGCGGCACTGGGTGCAGCAGGCCGACCCGGCCGACGCCACGGAGCGCCGCCGTCGGGCCGAGGACGAGCGCAGGGTGGACTGGCGGCGTCGGGACGACGGCTTGAACGACCTGTTCGCGTTCGGGTTCACCGGACCGGACCTGCAGGCGGCGTTGTCCCGCGTCCGAGACCGGGCGCAGCAGGTCGGGCCGGAGGACGACCGGACGGCGGAGCAGCGCCGGTTCGACGCGTTCAAGGACCTGCTGCTCGGACGTGACCCGCTGCCGCTCACCGATCCGCACGACCCGGACGAGCCCTGCTCCTGCGCTCATGCAGGCGTTCCGCGGGCAGCGTGCGGCTGCCTGCCCGGAGCGCCCGTGCCGTGCGGCGCGGAACTGCTGGTCCACCTCACGATCGACACCGCGCTCGGCACCAGCGACCAACCGGCGGAGCTGGTCGGTCACGGCCCGCTCGAACCGGACCTGCTCGAAGAGCTGCTGCTCGCTGCCCCGCAATTGCGGCCGGTGTGGACCGATGAGCACGGGGTCGTTGTCGCCGTCGGCGACCGGGTCGTCGTGCCGCAGCGAGGCGACCCGGTGTCAGTCCGGGAGGCGCTGCTGCACCTGGCCGCCCTGCCGCCGCCAGCGGTGCTTCATCCGCGCCATCCGCATGACCATCCGGACCACGGCCCGGAGAACGGCCCGCTCGAGGCGGCGCTGGATCCCACGCCGCCTGAGGTGACACGGGCGGCTGACCGGACCGGCCGCCTCACCCGACCCCTGCTTGCCGCTGCAGTCTCACCGGCCGGTGCCGCACGCCTGGGTGCTGCCGCGCTCGGAGCGCACCCGGCCGGCACCCCCGGCAGCTACCGGGTGCCCCGACGGCTGCGCCGCCTCCTCGATGCCCGCAGCCCGCGCTGCGAGTGGCCCGGCTGCGGTGCCCGCGCCGTCCGCTGCGACGCGGAGCACGACCTCGCCTGGCCCGACGGACCGACCTGCGCCTGCAACCTCGGACCCTGCTGCCGCCGGCACCACCGCATCAAGCAGCTCGGCTGGAGCAAGACCCGCACCGCAGCAGGTGTCACCTGGACCAGCCCCGGCCGCGGTCGCAGCTGGCTCAGCCCCGCCCAGCACGCACCCGCTGCCGCGGCGACCCGATCTCTGCCGCCGCTCCCCGCCGACGACCCGCTCGCCGAGCTCAGCCCGCTCCAGCAGATCGAGGAGCTGTGGTGGCTCGCCGACTGCCCGGACGACCCGGAGAGCCTCGAGCTACGGGCGGCCCCGACGCGGGACGCCGAGCCCGACGACCACCTCCGGGACCTGCTCCGCACCGGCGACACCCGCTGGACCTTGGACCTCGACGACCCCTACGCCTGGTGGCCTGCGCCGGTCTGACCCTGCGCTCCAAAGCGCTGAGGGCGCTGAGGACGCTGAGGACTCACGCACCGGTGATCCCGGGCGCCGAGCAACCTTAGGGTTCCGGCATGCCGCTGCGCGACCGTCCCTGGTACCCCTGGCTGTCGGCCGCGCTGTGGGGGCTGGTCGTCTTCGCGCTGGTGCTGGTCAACAGCGGCAACGTCGTGCTGGCCGTCGTGCTCGGCCTGGTGGTCGCCGTGATCAGCCAGCGGATAGACCGCTCACGCCAGCAGTGACCGGACGTGGGCGAGGTCGCCCACGTACAGCCGCACGTGGTCGGGGTTCGCCGCCGTGACCACCAGGTCCTCCAGGTGCAGAGCCGCCCAGTGCACGACGTCGACCGGCGCCACGTCTCCGTACGCCTCGCAGAGCACCTGCACCCGTCGCCACTGCTCGTCCGCCGTCAGCTCCAGCCCGTCGGGATGCCCCAGCGGCGTCAGGCTGACGAACCGGTAGGCGGCGACACCCAGGTCGCGCAGCCGCGGTCCGGGTACGGCATGGTCCCAGTCGATGAGCGCGACGAGCCGCCGGTCGACGAACACGCAGTTGTACGGCGCGACGTCCCCGTGGGTGACGACCTCGACCGGCTCGACGGGCTCGCGACGCCAGCCGTGGCGCGGCAGGTCCAGGTGGAGCGTCGCGTCGTGGATCCTGCGCAGCGCCCGCCCCACGTCGCGGAGCACAGCGTCCTGCCACAACCAGGGGGGCATCGGGTAGACGGGCACCTCCCCCTCGACGTGCTCGACGACCTCGCGACCGCGCTCGTCCAGCCCCAGGTGCTTCGGGACGTACGGAACCCGCGCCGCGCGCAGGCCGGTCATCAGCGCCGCCACCCGCGGCGTCCACGGCCCGGCCACCCGCCGCACCGTGTCGCCCACGCGCACGACCGGTGCGGTGTTCCCGCCGGGAAGCGGCTCCGACTCCTCCACCCGCCGCACGCTAGGCGTGCAGGCGGTCGGCCGGGGGAAGGGCGCGGGGGTGCCGCTGATCTCGGTCGTGATGCCGACCTACGACCAGGACGTCTGGCTGCCGGCCGCCGTCGGGTCCCTGCTCGCGCAGACGGTCTCCGACTGGGAGTGCGTCGTCGTGGACGACGGCTCGCCGGGTGACACCGCTGCCGCGCTGGGCGACGTGCTGGACGACCCGCGGGTGCGCCTCGAGGTGCTGCCCGAGAACGGCGGCCTCGGGGCCGCGCTGAACCGAGGCCTGGACCTGACCAGCGCGCCGTTCGTCGCCTACCTGCCGAGCGACGACGTCTGGCACGCCGACCACCTCGAGACGCTGCTGGCCGCGCTGCAGGCCGACGCCGACGCGGGAGTCGCGGTCGCGGGGGTCCGGCACAGCCAGGGCCTGACCGCCACCGACGCACCCGGCCGCATCCCCGGCGAGCCGCTGCAGCTCGTGCAGGTGCTGCACCGCCGCACGCAGGAGCGCTGGCTGGAGCGGTCCGAGCTGACCACCGACGACCTGGACCGGATGCTCTGGGACCGGCTCGGCAGGGCGGTGGAGACCGGCCTCGTCACCTGCGAGTGGACGTGGCACCCCGGCCAGCGGCACACCGCGATGCGCGAGCCGTGGGGCGGGGTGAACACCTACCGGGCGCGCTACCGCGTGCAGGAGCCGCTGCGCTACCAGAGCACCGTCGGATCGCTGCACGACGAGGTCCAGCAGTACCGCCACTTCCGCGAGCGCCCGGACGTCCCCCGCGCCCCCGACGGCCTGCGGATCCTCATGGTCGGCGAGCTGGCCCACAACCCGGAGCGCGTCCTCGCGCTGCACGAGCGCGGCCACGAGCTGCACGGCCTGTGGACGTCGGACCCGCTGTGGTTCAACACCGTCGGGCCGCTGCCGTTCGGGCACGTCGCCGAGGTGCCGCGCGACCGGTGGCGCGACGCGGTGCGCGAGCTGCAGCCGGACGTCGTCTACGGGCTGCTCAACTGGCAGACCGTGCCGTTCGTGCACGAGGTGCTGAGCGCCGATCTCGGCCTGCCGTTCGTCTGGCACGTCAAGGAGGGGCCGTACTTCTCGCGGCAGCACGGGCACTGGTCGCAGCTGGTGGACCTGCACACGCGCACCGACGGGCAGGTCTACTCCAGCGTCGAGCTGCGCGACTGGTTCGCCACCAGCGTCCCGGCCAGCCGGCACGGCCGGTCGTACGTCCTGGACGGCGACCTGCCCAAGGCGGAGGCGTTCGAGGGCGGCGTCCGCTCACCCCTGCTGTCGGAGCAGGACGGGGACCTGCACACCGTCATCCCCGGCCGCCCGCTCGGCCCGCCGCCGGCGTTCGTGGCCGAGCTCGCGGAGCGTGGCGTCCACCTGCACCTGTACGGGCAGAAGGCCGCCTCGCAGATGAAGGACTGGGTGGAGGAGGTGCAGCGACTCGCTCCCGGGCACCTGCACCTGCACCCGCAGGTGGGTCCGCGCGAGTGGGTGAGCGAGTTCTCCCAGTACGACGGCGGCTGGCTGCACGACGTGCGCAGCCGCAACCGCGGCGACATCCGCGCGGCCACGTGGGACGACCTCAACCTGCCGGCCCGGATGGCCACGCTGGCCGTCGCCGGCGTGCCGATGATCCAGCGCGACAACACGGGCCACGTGGTCGCCAGCCAGACGCTCTCGCGCGAGCGCGACCTCGGTGTCCTCTACCGCGACGCCGACCACCTGGTCTCGCAGCTGCGCGACCGGCAGCGGATGGCGCAGCTGCGCGAGAGCGTGTGGTCGCAGCGGGCGCACTTCACCTTCGACCACCACGTCGACGGGCTGGTCGACTTCTTCCGCGAGGTGCGGGCGGGGTCAGCCCGGTAGCGCGAGCAGCTGCCTGCGGACGGTCACGAGCAGCTGCCCGACGGCGAACAGCGTCATCAGCGTGATGAGCGCCATCCCGGTCGTCGCGACGAGCTCGCGGTGGCCGAGGAACACGCCGCCGAAGTGGATGGAGGCGGACAGGAAGATGACGCGGTTCGGGCGCTCGGCGATCGTGATGCGGCCGACCTCGTCGCCGCCGGCGTTGCCGGCACGCGCCCGGACGTACTCCATGAAGAAGAACAGGAAGCCGCACGCGATGGCCCGCTCGAGCGGTGCACCTACGGACACCACGGCGGCCAGGTAGATCACGTCATTGACCCGGTCGACGGCTGAGTCCAGGACGTAGCCCCACTTGCTGGTGCGCTCCTCGAGCACGGCGACGCAGCCGTCGAGCGTGTCGAACAGCCCGCTCGCGACGAGCACCCAGCCGGCGAGCATCGCCCAGCGGCCGCCGATGTCGGCGGGCACGAACACGGCGCCGGCCAGCCAGATCGAGCTGATCGTCAGCACGTCCGGCTGCACTCCGCGGCGGGCCAGCGGCCGGGCGATCGTGTAGACCATCGTCAGCCAGCCGCGCAGCCACGGGTTGCCGGTGCGCGGGTCGTAGCCGCCGTGCAGGACCGACCAGCGGTCGAAGTAAGCGTTCTTGTCAGGGATCTCGTGCGCCGGGCGGCTCGCGGTGGCGAGGGCCAGCACGACGAGCAGCAGGCCGGCGACGGCCAGCACCACGATGCCGGTCACGCCGCCCGCCGCGCCGCCCGCGCGATCCGCTCGCAGCGCGCGGCGAGCAGGCGCAGCGTCATCGCACCGGTCAGCCACAGCGGCCCTGCTGCGGACAGCGCGAACAGCCCCTCCACGACGACGCCGATGCGCAGGTCGCTCCCGCCCTTGACCGCCGGGAGCACCTCGAAGGTCATGGTCTGCCGCACACCGGGGGCGAGGTGGACGCGCAGCACCAGGCGGCTGCCGGGCACGGCCTCGACGACGTCGATCGGGACGGCGACGCTGCCGACGCGGCTGACGCCGACGAGGGTTTGGCCGGTGGCCGCCCCGCGGTGCGTGCCGCGCACGCGTCGCAGGAACGGCTCGAACTCCGGCCAGCGGCTCGGCGAGCCGAGCACCTCCCACACCTGCGCGGGCGAGGCGGAGGTGCGGGCATGGGCGGCCAGCCTCACGCGGTCCTCAGCCCGAGCCGCAGCCACATGTCACGGGTGGCCGTGGACCGGTTCATGGTGATGAAGTGCAGGCCGGGGGCGCCCTCGGCCAGCAGCTGGTCGCACATCTGCGTCGCGGTGGCGACGCCGATCTCGCGCACCGCCTCCGGGTCGTGCTCGACCGCGTGCAGCTCGGCGGCGAAGTCGGCCGGGAACTCCGAGCCCATCAGCTGGGTCATGCGCACGATCTGCTTGAGGTTCGTGACCGGCATGACGCCTGGGATGATCGGGACGTCGCAGCCGGTCGCCGCGACCCGGTCACGCAGCCGCAGGTAGTCCTCGATGCGGAAGAACATCTGCGAGATGGCGAAGACCGCGCCGGCCCGGCACTTGACGACGAAGCG
>JAOPWK010000204.1 GCA_025965735.1 Frankiales bacterium | reverse complement strand
GGACGACGGCGTCCAGCGGTGAGGTGGCACGCGGGGCGGGCCAGGGGTCGCCAGCGGTGGAGGTCACCGCTCCAGTCAAGCGCAGGAGCGACTAGGCCGTCTCGTCGCGTCGGCGGCCGGCGACCACGAGGGCGGCTCCGCCGGCGAGGCTGCCGGGCGTCCCCTCCTGGTCAGGGCGGGGGGTCTCGACACCGCTGCCAGGCTGGTCAGTGCCGCGGTCGATGCGCTCGCCGTCGCCTCCGCCGGGAGGCGGAGTCGCGTAGGTGCCGGAGTAGGCGTCGCACAGGGCGTGCGCGGGCGCAGCGAGGCCGAGCAGGGACGTGCTGACGATCGCCCTCGCCACGATGAACGTGCGTGCCTGCATCAGGACTCCTCAGTGGCCGCGGGCCGCACGAGGGTGAAGGCGGTGGTACCGCGACACGCGTGCGTCTGCGCAACGCGTAGACCACGCCGCGTGACATCAGGCATCGGCCCGCCCGGCGACGCCGCGGGCTGGCATCGCCGCGCTGACGAGGCCCTGCCGTCCCGCGACGCCTAGCCTGCACAGGTGAGACCGCCGTGGACGCTGCCGCTGGCCCTCGTCCTGCTCGCCGGGTGCAGCGGCTCTGCTGAGCCGGCTGCCGCGCCCAGTCCCACCCCGGCCGCGACCGCGCCGGCTGTGCAGGCGCAGCCCACCTGCCCCGCCACGCCGTCGACGCTCAACTGGCCGGAGCCGGTGCCGGCAGACCTGCCGGTGCCGCCCACCGCGACCGGCACTGAGGTGCAGAAGCGCGACGGCGGCGTCACCGTCGTCACCTTCACCACCGCGATCAGCCTCCGGCAGTCGGTGCTGTTCCTCATCGAGCAGATGCCCGAGGCCGGCTACACGCTGGCGCGCGGGGATGCGGAGAACATCGAGGCCGACGCGCCCTTCATCAAGGGCGACGTCCGCGGGGTCATGCGGATGCTCGCCGTCGGGCCGTGCCGCACCGACTGGCTGATGGCGTTGTCCACGGGCGGGTCCGCGGGTGGCGGCACGCCGCTGCTGCCGCCGCGCCCCGGGGCTTCGCCGCTGCCGTTCGGCTGAGCCGCCGCTAGGTTCGGCCCGTGGACCCGGGGGTGCTGCTGCAGGCCGCCCTCAGCGGTCTGGCCAACGGCGCCGTCGTCGGCCTCGTCGCCCTCGGCTTCACGCTCGTGGCCGGCACCGTCCGGGTCCTGCACCTGGCTCACGGCGACGTCGTGGTGGCCGCCGTGCTCACCGGCGTGCTCGGCGTCCTCGGCACCACCCCAGTGGCCGTCGCACTCGCGCCCGGTGCAGCGGTGGCCTTCGTCGTCCTCGTCCTGGCCGCCGGAGCGCTTCTGGCGGCGGGCGTGTCGCTCCTGGCGGTCCGGCCGCACCTGCCGGACCCGGCGACCGGACGAGCCGGCGACGCGCTGGGCTGGGTCGCCGGGGGCGTCGCGGCCGGGCTGCTCCTGCGGGAGGGACTCGCGCTGGTGCTGCCTCAGCAGGGCTACGCCATCCCCGACCCGCTGCGGCTCGACGCGCTGACCAGCAGCGGGGTCCTCTCGCTGCCGGGCGGCCAGGTGCTGCCGGCGCGGGTGCCGGCGGTGCTGCTGCTCGCCCTGCTCGCCGGCGTCCTCACCGAGCGGCTCCTCGTCCGCTCCCGCTTCGGCAAGGCGCTGCGCGCGGTGGCGGACGACCCGGACGCCGCTGCGCTCTGCGGCGTCCCGGCCAAGCGGGTCGTGCTGCAGGCCTTCCTGGTCGCCGGGCTGCTGGCCGGGCTGGCGGGACTGCTGGACGCGCCAGGCCGTACGAGCCTCTCGGTCGACGCTGGCGTCGTCCTCGGGCTGGCCGGGATCGCGGCGGCACTGCTCGGCGGACTCGGCTCGCCGCGCGGGGCGCTGCTCGGAGGCCTCGCCGTGGGGCTGGTGCAGTCGCTGGTGGTCACCGCGCTGGACGCCCGCTTCACCGACGTCGTCCCGCTGGCCCTGCTGGTCGTGCTGCTGGCGGTCCGCCCGGAGGGGCTGCGCCGCCGCACCACGGTCCTGGCGTGAGCCTGGTCGAGCTGGCCCAGGCCTTGTGGCTGCTGGTCGCTGCGCTCGGCCTTGCGCTGTCGGTCTCCTACGCGGGGCTGCCGGTCCTCGGACAGGGCGCCTTCGTCGCGCTCGGCGGCGTAGGGACGGCGCTGCTCGGGCCTGGCGGCGCGGGCCTGCCGCTCGGGCTGGCCGTCCTGGTGTCCGTGGCGGGCGCCGCGGCCGCCGGCAACCTCGTCGCGCGCGGCTCCAGCCGGCTGGAGGGCGCCTACCTCGCGCTCGCCACCTGGGCCCTCGCCTGGCTCGTGCACCGGGTGCTCACCGCCTTCCCGAGCGTCTTCGGCGGCGAGCAGGGGCTGGTCCGACCTAGCCCGGCGCGCATCGTCAGCCCGACGCTCGGCCTCGAGCTCACCCTCGGCGCGGGCCTCCACGTGGTCGTCGCCGGCGCGACGTGCCTCACCGTCATGCTCTGCTTGAGCCGACTCGACGCAGGACCGGCTGGACGCGATCTCGCGGCGCTCCGGGAGGGGCCTGCACTCGCGACTTCCCTCGGCGTACCCGTCGCTGCTCGTCGCCGCACCGTGCTCACCGTCACCGCTGCGCTCGGCGCTCTGAGCGGCGCCGGCACCGCCGTGTTGCTGGGCCTGGTGGCGCCGGCTGACGTCAGCCCGCTGCTCTCGCTCCAGCTGTTCGTCGCGGTGCTCGTCGGCGGCACCGCCCGCTGGTGGGGGCCTGTGCTGGGGGTGGCCCTGCTGTCGTCGCTCCCCTCACTCGCGGACGCCCTCGCCACCGGCGCCGGCTTGGCGCCGGAGCGGGTCAGGGGTGCCCTGACCGCGGCCCTGCTCCTCGCGGCCGTGACACTGCGGGGACCGGTCGGTCGCCGGCTCGCCCGCCCCGCCGGCACCTTCACCCGCGCGGCACACGACCCCGCGGTGCCCGACAGCCCCCCGGACGGGCAGCCGGTCCTGCTGCACGCCCACGGAGTCGGCGTCTCCTACGGCGCCGTGCGCGCGCTGACGGACAGTGAGATCGTGCTGCGCGCGGGGGAGGTGCACGCGCTGGTCGGGCCCAACGGGTCCGGCAAGTCCACGCTGCTCAAGGTCCTCGCCGGTGACCTGCGTCCGGAGGCGGGTCAGGTCGAGGTGCACGGCGCCCCGCACGGCGGTGGCACCCGGCAGCGGGTGCTGGCCGGTGTGGCTCGCACCCCGCAGCGCACGGTCGTCCTGCCGCGCAGCACGCCGGAGCAGCAGACGGCGATCGGCGTGCCCCGGCAGCGGGGGACGGTCGTGCGCCACCTGCTCGCTACGCCCAGCAGTCGCGACGCCACCAGCAGGAGGAGGCGCCTCGTCCAGGCAGCCCTGCGACACGCCGGCGTGGCCCATGTCGCCCACCAGGACCCGCGCAGCCTCACCGTGGGCGAGCAGCGCCTGCTCCAGGTGGCCCGCGTCGTCGCCACCGGCGCGCAGGTGCTGCTCCTGGACGAGCCTGCCGCCGGCATGACCGCCGCAGAGCGCACCCGGCTCGCCCAGGTCCTCCGCGCGCTGGCCAGGAACGGCAGCGCCGTGCTGCTCGTCGAGCACGACATGCGGCTCGTCAGCACCGTGGCGGACCGGGTGACGGTGCTCGACCAGGGCCGCGTCATCGCAGGAGGCACCGCGGAGCAGGTCCGTGCCGACCCGGCGGTGCGCCGGGCCTACCTCGGGTCGCCCAGGTGAGAGCGGTGCTGGCTGCGCTGCTCCTGCTGCTCCCGGCCTGCGCCGACCGGACCCAGCCGGACGACGCGCTGCTGTTCGTCGTCTCCGCGCCCATGACCGCCCAGCCCTGGGTGGGGGAGTTCGTGCAGCGGGGCGCGGAGCTGGCCGCCGCCCAGCTCGAGGCGGACGGACGCGAGGTCCGGGTCGAGGTGCTCGACAACGGCGGGTCGCCCCAGCGCGCCGTCGCCAACGCCCGTACTGCCGTCTCCCGCGGCGCCACCGCCGTCATCACCGACGGCGTCGGCGCGGTCGCGGTCGCCGAGGTCACCGATCCTGTGGGGCTCCCGGTGTTCGTGGTCTTCGAGGGCGGCGCGTCCCTCGTCGACCCGCAGGAGCGGCCGACGATCTTCCGGCTCGCGCCTGCGAACGCCCCCATGAGCCGGCGCCTGGCCGACTACGTCAGCGAGAAGGCGCAGCGCGTCGCGCTGCTGTCCGACACGAGCTCCTACGGCCGTGAGGGTGCCGCCGCCACGCGGCAGAACCTCGGCCGGAACGAGATCGCCCTCGTGAGCGAGGCGACGCTGCCCGACGGCGGGGGCGACGTCGCAGCGCAGGTCCTCGAGGCGCGGCGGACCGGAGCGCAGGCGCTGATCGTCTGGGCGCGTGCCACCGGCGTCGCGGCGGTCGTGCGCGCAGCCCGCAGCGCCGGCTGGGAGGTCCCCGTCTACACCGGCCCGACCGGCGAGGACCCGCTCGTCCGGCAGCGCCTGGCCGACCGGCCGCAGTGGCTGGACGGGCTGACCTTCGTCTCGTTCCGGATCACCAGCGAGGTCGGGCCGGAGCCGTTCGCCGCCTACCGCGAGGCGTACGAGGAGCGCTTCGGCGCCGAGGAGGTGGGGGTGGAGGCCGGCGGGCGGCCGGTCGTCCAGCCACCGGACTGGTCCACGTACGCGTACGACGCCGTGAAGCTCACCGCGGCGGCCGTCGACGCGGGCGGGCCGCTGCTCGACGCCCTCAACAGCACCGTCATCACCGGCGCGAACGGCGACGAGCGGGGCTTCGGGCCGGACGACCGGGAGGGCGTCAGCCCGGACGACATGTACTTCGGCCGGTTCTCGGACCTGCGCTTCGCCCCCGTGGACGACGACATCCTGTCCACCGGCCTGCCGCCCGTGCCTCAATAGCGGCATGTGCGGCCGCTACGCCTCCAGCCGGGACGCCCGCGACCTCGCCAGCGCCTTCGAGGTCGAGGAGCCGCCCGAGGAGGTCATCCCGCCGTCCTGGAACGTCGCTCCGACCGACCCGGTGTACGCCGTGCTCCAGCGCGAGGACCGCCGCCTGCTGCGCGTCCTGCGCTGGGGGCTGGTGCCGTCCTGGGCCAAGGACGCCAAGGGCGCGGCCCGGCTCATCAACGCCCGCCAGGAGACGGTCACGCAGAAGCCGGCCTTCCGCGCGGCCTACCAGCGCCGCCGCTGCCTGCTGCCGGCCGACGGCTACTACGAGTGGCAGGTCGACGGGACGCGCAAGCAGCCGTGGTTCCTCACCTCGCGCGAGGACGGGCCGCTGGCCATGGCCGGGCTGTACGAGGTGTGGTCGCAGGGCGAGGAGCGCCTCTGGACCTGCACGGTGATCACGACCTCCGCCTCCGACGAGCTGGGCCACATCCACGACCGGACCCCGCTGCTCGTCCCGCGCGAGGACTGGGGCCGCTGGCTGGACCCGGCCGTGGAGGACCCGGGCGGGCACCTGCTGGTGCCGGCGGTCGGCGGCGCGCTGGATGCCTGGCCGGTCGGCACCGCCGTGGGCAACGTCCGCAACGACGGCCCTGAGCTGGTGCAGCCGGTGGAGCCGGACGTCCTGTTCTAGCTGCGCCGCCAGATCAGGGCGCCGTTGGCGGCCAGCAGCAGCACGGCCAGGGCTGTCAGCGCGATCGCCCCGCGGCGCGGCTCCAGCCCTCGGATCGCCTGCTGGGCGGCCTCCGGCTGGGCGAAGGCGTACCGGAACGCCGTTGTGCCCGTCCCCGGCAGGTCGGCGCCGAGGTAGGGGCTGTACGAGGTGGCCCGCGCGCCGGTGGCGGCCGTCGCGACCAGCAGGTCCAGCGCCTGGCGGCGTTCCTCCGCGGACGGTCCTGCGGACGCCCAGGCGGCCCAGGAGACGACACCGCTGGGCGGCTGCAGGTCTCGGTCGTCCAGCGCGGGGACAGCCGTCAGGTCGAGGTCCAGCCGGGTAGACCCGTCGACCTCCACCCGCAGCTCGGCCGACGCGCCCGGCGCCAGCGTTCCGGCGACCTCCGCTCCGCCCGGCAGCGAGGTCACGCCCGGGCCGGTGACAGCGCCGCCGAGCAGCGAGCCGCTGATGCGCAGCGGGACGCCGGTGAGGGCCGGGGCTCGGGCCTCACCGGCAGCCGGCACCGCGGCCGGCAGCCCCGCGCCCGCAGCCGGAAGTCGAGGACCGGCCGGTCCCTCCGCGACGGCCAGAGCCGCGTCAAGGGCGGCGGCGAGTGCCGGCGCCGGGGCGTCGGTGCCGGTCGGCAGCGTCGCCGGCTGGGAGGTGGCGTTGGTCAGCGTGAGGACGACGCTGCCGGCGCCGGTCACCTCGCCCCCGGGTCCGACGGGGCCGCTGATCGCCACCTGCAGCGGGAGACGTGGCGCCTCCAGGACCGGGTCCAGCGTCAGCCGGGCCGCCAGCTCGCGCGTGCCGGGGGAGAAGCCCTGCCAGACGACCGCGCCGAACTTGGTGACCGGCGCCGGCTCTCCCCCCAGCGCCTCGGACGCGCGGGCCGGGCCGCGCTCCCGCACCTGGTAGTCGCCCTGGCCGGTGAGGGTGAGCCGCTGCTCGACCAGCACCCGGTCCGGGACGCCCGAGGCGCCCAGGCCGACCAGGACGACCTCCTCGTTGCGGACCGGGCCCGGGACCACCGACACCAGCCGCCGGTCGGCGCGGGCGCCCACCTCGGCCAGCAGGGCCAGGTCCTGGGCCCGCTGCTCGGTCGGCGACGGCAGCTCCAGCGCGACGGCGGGCAGAGCGAGCATCGGCGAGGCGCCGAGCAGCAGGGCCGCGACCACGAGCGGGAGCCGGCGCACGCCCTCAGGCTAGGCCGCGACGTGTGAACGCAAGCCCGCCGCGGGTAGGCATGACGGGACGCACCACCCCCCGACGCAACAGGAGTGACCGTGGACACGCAGGAAGCCCGCCAGTCGCTCGAGCAGATGCTCCGCGAGATCGACAGCGCCACCGCCATCCTCGAGGCGGAGGGTGCGGGCGACAGCAGCGAGCTCAGCCACTCCGACCAGCACCCGGGCGACACCGCCAGCGAGCTGACGGACGCCGACAACCAGAACGCGCTGCTCGACAACTCCGCCCAGCAGCGGGCCGAGGTCGAGGCCGCCCTGGCGCGGATCGACGCCGGCACGTTCGGCACCTGCGTCGACTGCGGCCAGCCCATCCCGGACGCGCGCCTGGAGGTCCGGCCGGAGGCGGCCCGCTGCGTGACCGATCAGGAGAAGCACGAGGCGGCGAACGCCTGAGGGACCTCCCTCAGGCCTTGCGGGCGCTGGCCACCAGGTACATCCCGGTCGACCCGCCGTCGCGGTCCTCGGCCAGCTTCACCTCGGTCTGCACGAGCGTGGCCAGCGCTGCGCTGCCGCCCTGGCTCAGCGCGCGCTCCACCGTGGCCGGGCTGAGCACCGTGCGGGTGCGCACCCACTCCACCTCGAGGCCGGCCGCGGACAGCAGCGCCGCCAGGTCCTCGGGCCAGAAGCAGCGCGTCAGGCTGCCGTCGTCCCGAGGGACGAGCACCACGTCGGCGGCGGGTGCGTCGGCGAGCTCGGCCCAGCGCCCCTGCTCGGCGAGGCGGGCCAGTCCGAGCATCAGCGACTCCACGACGAGCAGCAGCCGCCCGCCGGGCCGCAGCACGCGGGCCAGCTGCTCGACCGTCACCTCGGTGGCCAGGCACAGCGACAGGGCTTGCGACTCGGCGAGCACCAGGTCGACGCAGCCAGGCTGCAGCCAGTCCAGCGACCGGGAGTCGGCCACGACCGGCAGCAGCCGGCCGCCCACAGCGGTGGGCAGCGGGTCGGAGGCAGCCATGACGTGCACGACCTCGTGGCCGGCTGCCGCCATCTGCCCGGCGAAGCGCTGACCGCCGGAGACGTCCAGCACGCGGGCCGGCGTCGGGGGCAGCCACTGCGCGAGCTGCGCGGCGGCGACCTCGTCGTAGAACAGCCAGTACGGGGAGTCCGGCGGCGGGACGGGCGTCCCGACGGTGGAGCCTGCAGGGACGGCCGAGCTCATCGCCACCGGGTCAGGGGTGCGCATGGCGTGCCTCCTACCCTTCGCCGCGTGACCGATGCCCGAGAGGTGCCGACGCCGGTCGGCCCCGCCCGCATCGTGGTCGAAGGAGCCGGGCTCCGCACCTTGGTCCTCGGGCACGGCGCGGGCGGCGGCATCGAGGCGCCGGACCTGCTGGCCGCGCGGGACGCGGCGCTGCAGGCCGGCCTGCGCTGCGTCCGGGTCGAGCAGCCCTGGCGGGTGGCCGGCCGTCGCATCGCCGTCGCGCCGCGGAAGCTGGACGAGGCCTGGACAGCGGT
>JAOPWK010000201.1 GCA_025965735.1 Frankiales bacterium | reverse complement strand
GGCCGGCCGGAGCGGCCGCCGTGCTGTCCGCGCTGCGCCGCCGGCCGGGCGCGCGGGTGCTGCTGCTGGACCGGCACGACTTCCCGCGCGACAAGGCGTGCGGCGACGGGATCGCGCCGCACGCGCTGGACGAGCTGGCCCGGCTGGGAGCGGCGGAGGTGCTGGCCGACCGGGTGCCGATCGCGCACCTGCAGCTGACCGCGCCGGACGGCACCGTGGCCGCCCGACGGGTGCGGCGGCCGAACTACGTGGTGCCGCGCGAGCTGCTCGACGCGCGGATCGTGGACGTCGCGGTGCGGGCCGGTGCGGTGCTGGAGCGGCGGACCGTCCGCCGGCTCGAGGTGCGCCCGGACTGCGTCGTGCTCGACGGCGAGGTGGCCGCGCGGGTGGTGGTCGGCGCGGACGGGGCGAACGGCGTCGTCCGCCGGCAGCTCGGCCTGGGTCGGCAGCCGGCGGACGCGACGGCGGTGGCCGTACGGGGGTACGCGCCTGCGCCGCCCGGGGAGCCCGCGCAGGTCATCGTGCTGTCCCCCCGCGACTGGCCGGCGTACGCGTGGTCGTTCGCGGCCGGCGACGGCACCGCGAACGTCGGCTTCGGGATGCTGCTGCCCGCCCTGCGGGCCAAGACGCGCGGCGGCCGGGAGGAGCTGCACGAGGGGCTGGCAGAGCTGCTGCCGGGCGTGCAGGCCGAGCGGCTGGTGAGCCACCACCTGCCGCTGTCCAGCCGCAGGCCGGTGCAGCCGCGCGGGCGGGTGCTGCTCGCCGGCGACGCCATGTCGCTCATCAACCCGCTCACCGGCGAGGGCATCTTCTACGCGCTGCTCAGCGGCCGACTGGCCGGCGCGGCTGCGTTCGGCGCCGACGCGGGCGCCTCGTACGGGCAGGCGCTGAGGACCGAGCTGGGCCGGCACCTGCGGCACACCACGCTGCTGGCGCGCGCCACCCGGCGGGCCGGCGTCGTCGACGCCGGTGTGGCCGCCACGGCGCGGTCGGAGCAGGCGTTCGACGCGCTGGTCGAGCTCGGCCTCGGGCGCGGCCACATCACCGCGCCGCTGGTGACGGGCCTGGCCGGCGAGCTGGTGCGGCGGGTCAGAGCGTCGTGACGAGGAGCTCGTGCTCCTTGGCCGCGAGCTTCTTGACCATCTCGGCGATGAAGCCCTCGGCCTTGCCGCCGACGAGCGGGACGCTGACCTTCACGTCGCCCTCGATCGTGTAGCGGCTGCCGCTGCCGGTCGGCTCCAGCCGCATCGTGCCGCCGAGCTTGGCGGGGGCGCCGGGGATGTCGGCCGTCCACGTGCCGCGGCGGGTGCCGTCGCCGGCCGCGGGCGACCAGTCGAAGTGCTCGACGACGCGGCCGTCCGAAGGCAGGAAGCGCTGCAGGAAGCCCGGTACTCCGTCGGGCAGCTGGCGCGAGACCAACAGCTGCACGCCGCCGTCGGGGCGCTGGGAGTGCGCCTTCAGCAGGGCGCCGTCGCCGAAGCGCGCCGCCTTGATGTCGACCCACTCCTTGGACGTCAGGACGCCGAAGACCTCGTCGACGCTGCCCGTGCTCTCGAAGACGCTCTTCACCGACGTGCTCATGCGACGGGCCTCATGCGCTCTCCACCAGCTCCTCCACCTCGATCGGCGTGACCCGCACCCGGGCGATACGACGACCGTCCAGCTCGCTGACCTCCAGCCGGTGGCCGTCCACCTCGACCGCCTCGCCGGTGCGCGGGACGTGCCCCAGGGTGGCCATGACGTAACCGGCGAGGGTCTCGTACGGTCCCTCCGGCAGCGAGACGCCGGTGACGGTGCGGACCTCGTCGAGGTTGAGCAGGCCGTCGGCCTCCACGTCTCCGCCGCGGAAGCGCAGCGGGTCGTCCTCGCCCACGTCGTACTCGTCGCGGATGTCGCCGATGACCTCCTCGATGAGGTCCTCGAGCGTGACGATGCCTGCGGTGCCGCCGTACTCGTCGACGACGATCGCCATGTGGTGGCCCTCACGGCGCATCTCCGACATGGCCGGGAGCACCCGCTTGCTGCCCGGCAGCAGCTTCACCTCGCGCGCGACGTCGGACACCCGCATGCCGCGCGCCTTGGCCGCGGGGACCATCAGGTCGCGCACGTGCAGGAAGCCGATGACGTCGTCCTGCGAGGAGCCGGCGACGGGGTAGCGGGAGTGCGGTTGCTCGGAGGTCTCCTTGATGGCGCGGCTCAGCGTCATGCTCGCGTCGAGGAAGGCGACCTCGGTGCGCGGCAGCATCACCTCGCGCAGCTGCCGCTCGCCGGCGGCGAAGACGTCGTCGATGAGCTTGCGCTCGTCCTTGGTGAGGGACTCGTGCGCGGCGACCATGCCGCGCAGCTCCTCCTCGGTGATGGCCTCGCCCTTGCTGTGCGGGTCGCCGCCCAGCATCCGCACGACCAGGTCGGTGCTCTTGGACAGCAGCCAGATGACCGGCCGGGACAGCGAGGCGACCCGGTCCAAGGCGGGAGCGAAGGCCATGGAGACGCCCTCGGCCCGCTGTAGGGCCAGCCGCTTGGGGGCGAGCTCGCTGAAGACCAGCGAGAAGTACGAGATGATCAGCGTGACGAGCACCAGCCCGGTGGTGCCGGCGGCACCAGAGGACAGGCCCGCCGACTCCAGAGCGTCGCTGACCGGGACGGCGAGGCGGGCCGCACCGAAGGCGGCGGACAGGAAGCCGGCCAGCGTGACGCCTACCTGGACGGCGGCCAGGAAGCGGTTGGGATCCTCGACCAGACGGGCGACCCGCTGCCCGCGCCGGCCCTTCTCGGCCAGCGCGCGGGTCTGCCCCTCTCGCAGGGTGACCAGGGCGAGCTCGGTCGCGGCGAACACGCCGCCGATGAGGATGAAGACGGCAACCAGGACGATGTCCAGCCAGGGGGCGCTCACGGCGTGCACCTGCCCGTCGGGGAGGCGGGGCACGCCGGTCGAGAAGGTGGCTCCACGCCGACCAGCCTAGAGCCGTCCCTGCCGGGCCGGAGCGACCAGGCGCGCGGCGAGCAGCGCGGTGAGCGCCGTCACGACGAGCAGCGGTGGCACGGTGCCGTACGACGCTGCCGCGGACGTGATCACGAACGGCGCGGCGAAGCCGAGGTAGGCGGTCGTGTAGAAGATCCCGGTCAGCGCGCCGCGGCGGGCCGGTGAGGCGAGCCGGCCGGTGAGAGCGAGGCCGGACGCCATCGACCAGCCGCTGCCCGCGCCCAGCAGGAGACCGGCCGGGACGAGGAGCAGTCCCCGGTCGGTGGCCGCGGCCAGGGCCGTGAGGCCGAAGCCGGCGGTGCCGCAGACGGCGCCCGCGACGGCGGTCCAGGTGCCGAGTCGGCGCTGCAGCGGCGCGACGACGGCACCGGCGCCGAGCGTGAGCCCGGCGAGCACGCCGGTCGCCACGAGGCCGCTGCCGGGAAGGGAGACGAGCAGCGGGAGCCCCGCGATGATCGTGGCCGGGAAGGCGTAGACGCACGTCGCGACGGGGCCCAGCGCGGTGATGCCCAGCAGCCGGTCGCCCTTGCGCAGCAGGGGTTCGCGCGCCGGGTCTCCCACCTGCCGCCGCCGTCGCGGTGCGGTCTCCGGAACACCGAGCACCGCAACGACGCCCACCGCGACGAGCGCGGCGTGCACGACGTACGGCAGCACCAGCGGCCCCGGCAGCGCCGCGGCGATGAGGCTCGCGAACAAGGGTCCGAGCGAGAACCCGCCGGCCAGCGCGATGGTCGCGCGCCGCCCGGCGGCGGCCTCCTCGCCGTCGGCCGCGGAGAGCTCGGCCAGCCAGGCGCTGGCCGCCGTGAAGACCGCGCCGCTGACCAGCCCCTGCAGGAAGCGTGCCGCGAGCAGCAGCCCGAAGCTGCCCTGCGCGCCGGCGAACAGCAGCGACGCGACCCCCGCCAGCACGGCGAAGGGCAGCACGAGGACGCGCCGGCCGTACCGGTCCGACAGCGGCCCCGCTCCCAGCAGCGACGGCGCGAGACCGGCGGCGTAGACCCCGAACACGACGGTCGTCGCAGGACCGGACAGGTCCAGCCGGTCCTTGTAGAGCAGCAGCAGCGGCGTGCTCACGTTCGTGCCGGCCGCGACGGCGAAAAGCACGAAGGCCGCGCGCCGCCAGGAGGCGGTGCGCGGCCCTCGGGTGCGGAACCCCGTGATGAGGCTCAGCTAGAACTCGGCCAGCGCGGCGTTGAAGGTCGCGCTGGGCCGCATGATCGCGTCGGTCTTGGCCTTGTCGACGTAGTAGTAGCCCCCCAGGTCGGCCGGAGTGCCCTGCACGGCGAGCAGCTCCTCGTTGATCTTCTGCTCGTCGCGGGCCAGCCGCTCGGCCAGGTCGGCGAACAGCGCCGCCGCGTCCGGGTCGTCGGTCTGCTGCGCGAGCGCCTGCGCCCAGTACAGCGCGAGGTAGAAGTGGCTGCCGCGGTTGTCGATCTGCCCGACCTTGCGCGCGGGCGAGCGGTTCTCCTCGAGGAGCCGGCCGGTGGCCTGGTCCAGCGTGCGGCCGAGCAGCGCCGCGCGGGCGTTGTCGGTCTTCTCGCCGAGGAACTCGAAGGAGACGGCCAGCGCGAGGAACTCACCGAGCGAGTCCCAGCGCAGGTAGTTCTCCTTCACCAGCTGCTGCACGTGCTTGGGGGCCGAGCCGCCGGCACCGGTCTCGAACAGCCCGCCGCCGTTCATCAGCGGCACGATGCTCAGCATCTTGGCCGACGTCCCCAGCTCGAGGATGGGGAACAGGTCGGTCAGGTAGTCGCGCAGCACGTTGCCGGTGACCGAGATGGTGTCCTGGCCGCTGCGGGCCCGCTGCAGGGTGAGGCGGGTCGCCGCGCCGACGTCCATGACCTCGATCTGCAGGCCTTCGACGTCCTCCTCGGCCAGGTAGGCGCGGACCTTCTTGAGCACCTCGGCGTCGTGCGCGCGCGTCTCGTCCAGCCAGAACACGGCTGGCGCACCGGTGGCGCGGGCGCGGCGGACGGCCAGCTGCACCCAGTCCTTGATCGGGGCGTCCTTGGTCTGCGCGCTGCGGTAGATGTCGCCCACCTCGACGCTCTGCTCGAGCAGGACGGTGCCGCTCTCGTCCACGACCCGAACGGTCCCCGGCGCAGCGATCTCGAACGTCTTGTCGTGGCTGCCGTACTCCTCGGCCTTCTGCGCCATCAGGCCGACGTTCGGCGTCGTCCCCATGGTGGTCGGGTCGAAGGCGCCGTGCTCCTTGCAATCCTTGAGCGTCTCCTCGTAGAGGGCGGCGTAGGAGGAGTCCGGGATGACGTACTTGGTGTCCTGGAGCTGGTCGTCCTTGTTCCACATCTGGCCGGAGCTGCGGATCGCCGCCGGCATGGACGCGTCGATGATGACGTCGCTCGGGACGTGCAGGTTGGTGATGCCGCGGCTGGAGTCGACCTGCGCCAGGGCGGGGCCGCTCTCGTAGGTCGCGTTGATGGCGGCGACGATCTCGTCCTTCTTCGGGCTCTTCTCCAGGTCGGAGAGCACGCCGCCGAGGCCCTGGTTCGGGTCGGCGCCGACGGAGGCGAGGTCGTCGGCGAACTGCTCCCAGACGCCGGCGAAGTACGCCTTCACCGCGTGGCCGAAGATGATCGGGTCGGAGACCTTCATCATCGTCGCCTTCAGGTGCACCGAGAACAGCACGCCCTGCTCGCGGGCGTCGGCGACCTCGCGGGTCAGGAACTCCTGCAGCGCCGCCGCGCGCATGACCGCCGCATCGACGATCTCGCCGGCCAGGACGGCGAACGACTTCAGGTCGGTGGTGCCGTCGGCGGTGACGTGCTGGATGGTCAGCGTCGTCGGCGCCTCGACCGTGACCGACTTCTCGCTGTGCCGGAAGTCGCCGTCGCTCATCGTGGAGACGTGCGACTTCGTGTCGCTCGACCAGGCACCCATCGAGTGCGGGTGCTTCTGCGCGTAGCTCTTCACCGACGCCGGCGCGCGGCGGTCGGAGTTGCCCTCGCGCAGCACCGGGTTGACGGCGCTGCCCTTGACCGCGTCGTAGGCAGCCCGAGCCTTCTTCTCGTCCTCGCTCTGCGGGTTCTCCGGGAAGTCGGGGACCGCGAAGCCGGCGTCCTGCAGCTCCTTCACCGCAGCCTTGAGCTGCGGGATGGAGGCGCTGACGTTCGGCAGCTTGATGATGTTCGCCTCGGGCGTCTTGGCCAGGTCGCCCAGCTCGGACAGCGCGTCCGGCGCGAGGTCGAACGCCGCGAGGATGCGCGCCGCGAGGGAGATGTCGCGCGTCTCGACGTCGACGCCCGCCTTGCCGGCGTACGCCTGCAGCACCGGGAGCAGCGAGTGCGTCGCGAGCGCCGGGGCCTCGTCGGTGTACGTGTAGATGATCTTCATCGGGTCGGGCATCAGATCAGGCCGAGCTCACGCACGGCGTCGCGCTCCTCGGCGAGCTCGGCCACCGATGCGTCGATCTTCTGGCGCGAGAACTTGTCGATCTCCAGGCCCTGCACGATCTTCCACTCGCCGCCCTCGCTGGTGCACGGGAAGGAGGAGATGAGGCCCTCGGGCACGCCGTAGCTGCCGTCGCTCATGATCGCGCTGGAGGTCCAGTCGTCCGCCGGCGTGCCGTTGACCCAGCTGAAGACGTGGTCGATGGCGGCGTTGGCGGCGGAGGCGGCCGAGCTGCTGCCACGGGCCTCGATGATCGCGGCGCCGCGCTTGGCGACGGTCGGGATGAAGGTGCTCTCCAGCCACCCGCGGTCGCCGACGACCTCCTCGGCCGGCTTGCCGCCGATCGTGGCCTTGCTCCAGTCCGGGTACTGCGTCGCGGAGTGGTTGCCCCAGATCGTGAGCTTGCGGATGTCGTTGATGCTCGTGCCGGTCTTCTTGGCCAGCTGGGACAGCGCGCGGTTGTGGTCCAGGCGGGTCATCGCGGTGAAGCGGCTGCCCGGGATGTCCGGCGCATGCGAGGCCGCGATGAGGGCGTTGGTGTTGGCCGGGTTCCCGACCACGAGGACGCGGATGTCGCTGGCAGCACCGGCGTTCAGCGCCTCGCCCTGCGGCTTGAAGATGCCGCCGTTGGCCGACAGCAGGTCACCACGCTCCATGCCCGCGGTGCGCGGACGCGCGCCGACGAGCAGCGCGACGTTGGTGCCGTTGAACGCCGCCTTGGCGTCGGCCGTGATGTCGATGCCCTCGAGCAGCGGGAACGCGCAGTCGTCGAGCTCCATCGCGGTGCCCTCCGCGGCCTTGAGCGCGGGCTCGATCTCGAGCAGGCGCAGGCGGACCGGGACGTCCGGGCCGAGCAGGCCGCCGGCGGCGATGCGGAACAGCAGCGCGTAGCCGATCTGGCCGGCAGCACCGGTGACGGTGACGTTGACGGGAGTGGGCATCGGGGGGAGCTCCGCTTCTTCGGGGACGCTTGCTCTGCCGCGTCAGGCTACGAGGTGGGCGTGGGCGGAGGAGCGCCGGGTGCGCTCGCTCGCTCGTGGTCGACGCGGGCGGCGTCGGCCTCCGCGGCAAGCCCTCCCAGGGCCTCCCGCTGCACCGGCTCCGGCAGGCGCACGACGAAGGTCCAGGTGGTGGAGCCGGCCGGCGGCAGGGCCCGCACCTGGAAGCGCACCACCGGGTCGCGCTGCACGACCTCGTCCGGCTCGGGCCTGAAGGTCAGGTCGTCCACGTCGTCGGCGATCGACTTCGGGACGACCTCGTCCACCGCCGTCGTGACCACCTGGAGGGTCGGGTTCCGCACGACGGTCGTCGCGCGCAGGACGGCGCCGTCCTGCTCCAGCAGCCAGCTGCGCTCGACCACCAGGTTGTCGGGGCGGGTGATCAGGGGCAGGACGTACGGGCCGGCCGGCGGCGGGGTGGCGGGGACGACCTGCGGCAGCGCGTCGGGGGTGCGGCCACCGGCCAGCATCCGTCCGCCGAGGACGCCGAGCCCGAGCACCGCCGCACCGGCGACCACCGCACCCGCGATCAGGAGGGGGCGGCGCAGGTCGCGCGGCGGTCGCGGCGGCGGTGCCTGAGGCGGTGCCTGAGGCGGTGCCTGAGGCATCCCCTGCAGCTGCCGAAGGACGTCCCGCGCCTGCGCCGCGGTCGGCCGCGCTGCCGGGTCGTCGGCCAGCATCGCGGCGGCCTCGGGCGGGAGCGCGCCGGCGAGCTGCTCCAGCAGCCGAGCGGCGTCGCGTACGTCGTCGGCGGGGTCGGGCGGCGCCGCCGAGTGCAGGGCCACCAGCCCCCAGCCGGTCAGCCGCACCACCGGGCGCAGCGGCACCGACGCGTCGAGCAGCAGGTCCTGCGCCGTGAGGGCGCCGTGCGCGAGGCCGAACGCGTGCAGGACGGCCAGCGCGTCAAGCGCATCGGCGACCACCCGCACCGGGTCAGCCCTGTCGAGGGCCTCTGCGGGCACGTCGTCGCGGACCAGCCCGAGCGGCTCGTCGAGCACCTGGCGGACCCGCACGAGGTGGCGCCCGTCGGCCCGTCGCAGCGACTCCGACGCCGCCGCCAGCCGCACCGCGACCGCAGGGGCGTCCGCCCGCAGCAGCTCCACCCGGACCCGAGCGCCGTCGTAGCGGCGGGTGCCCCTGTGCACGTCGGCGTACGGCGTCGAGACGATCAGCCCCTCGAGCTCGAAGCCGGGCAGCTGCACGTCAGGGGCGGGGGATCGTGTTCGCCAGCACGACGACGGCGAACCCGAGGCCGAGCAGCAGGGCGGCGTCGAGGCCGCGCGTGCGGACCGCCAGCCAGCCGGCGGTGCGGACCGGCAGCGCCAGCCGCAGGCCGCCGCCCAGCAGCAGCGACAGGCCGAGCGCGAAGGCACCCACCTGCCAGTCGACGACCACGGCGAGCGGCAGGCCGAGGAGCGCCAGGCCGAGGACGGCCAGGGCCGGCAGCTGGTTGCTCGACGGAGCCCCGGGGTCGTCCGGCACGGCGCGCTCCGTCCTCCTCAGGGCCTGTCGGCGCAGCGTAGTGGGGTGCCGGCTCCGGTTGCGGGACCGCCGGTCCGGGTGTACTGCCAGGCGCCACGGGTACTTCCCAGGAGGCCGGGCGAGCGTGTCCGGACCGCCAGCCACCGGAGGACTCGCACCGTGCAGACGCCTCACCTCCGCCTCGAGGACAGTGGCGAGACCTTCCCGCTGACCAGCGAGGTGACGACGGTCGGACGGGGCCGTGGCGTCGACATCGCGCTGGACGACCCGAGCGTGTCCCGGCTGCACGCCGAACTGGTGCGCCGCGGTGAACACGTCTACGTGAGCGACCTCGGGCTGTCCACGAACGGCACACGGGTCAACGGTCGGCCGGTCGGCAGGAGGGTGCTGAACGAGGGCGACGTGCTGTCCTTCGGCGCCTGCCGCACCCGGGTCGGCGGCCTGGCCGCGGACCTGGCCGACGACACCGCCGAGCTGCGCCGCATGAGCGCCCCCGACCTGACCCGCCGCGAGTGCGAGGTGCTGACGGCGCTGTGCCGACCGGCGCTGCAGCAGGACGCCTTCGTGGCGCCCGCAACCGCCAAGGACATCGCGGACGAGCTGGTCGTCACAGAGGCCGCCGTCAAGCAGCACCTGCTGCGCCTCTACGTGAAGTTCCGGATCCCGGAGGGCGTCAACCGCCGCGCGCGGCTGGCCAACGAGGTGATCAGCGCAGGCGTCGTGCGCCCGCTTCCGGCCGACGCCGAGGAGGCGGTCCGCCGCGCGGGCTAGATCCCGGCGCGGCGCTCCGCCGCCTCGACGCAGTTCTTGAACAGCATCGCGACCGTCGTGGGGCCGACCCCGCCGACACGGGGCGTGATGGCGCCCGCGACCTCGTTGCACGCCTCGTCCACGTCGGGCAGCAGCTTCTTGCCCTCGTAGCGGACGCCGCCGCCGATGACCGTCGCCCCGGGGGTGATGTGCTCGGGCTGCAGGATGTACGGGACGCCGACGGCGGCGATGACGATCGAGGCGCGCCGGGTGTACTCCGGCCAGTCCTCGACGCCGGTGTGCACGACCGTCACGGCGGCGTTGGCGGTGTCGCGCTTCTGCGACAGCAGCAGCGCCAGCGGGCGGCCCAGGGTCGTGCCGCGGCCGAGGATGCAGACCTCCTGGCCGGCGACCGGGATCTCGTAGTGCGCGAGCAGCGCCTCGATCCCCGCCGGGGTGCACGGCACCGGGCCGGGCATCGACAGGGCGAGCCGGCCCATGTTCACCGGGTGCAGGCCGTCGACGTCCTTGTCGGGGTCCATCTCGAGCAGCGCCGCCTCGAAGTCGACCTGCCGAGGGGTGGGGTGCTGGACGAGCATCGCGTCGCAGGCGGGGTCCTCGTTGAGGCGCCGGATCGCGGCGATGACGTCGGCAGTCGTGGCGTCGTCGCCGAGCCGCTCGTGCGGGCTGGCGAAGCCGAGCTCGTCGGCCTTGCGCATCTTCATGCCGACGTACCCGGCCGACGCGCTGTCGCCGCCGACCAGGACGGTGCCGAGGCCTGGCCGGTGACCGGCCTCCACCAGACGGGCGATGCGGGGCTCGAGGTCGGCGAAGACGGCCTCCGCGACGGGAGCTCCGGGCAGCAGGCGGGCGGTCACGGCCCGAAGGCTAGCGGCGCACCCCGCTCCGGCGCCCGCACGCCTTGATCCTCCGCGGGATCGCCGTCCTGAGGCAGCGGACCAGGTGCTGACGACGGCGATGCTGCGGATGATCAGCGGGGAGGCGGGCGCCGAGGCTGGCGGCGCACGGTCAGCCGTCGACCACAGCGCCGCGGGCCTGCGCCAGCAGCACCGCCTGGGTCAGGTCGATCCGGACGTCCTGCCAGTCCACGCCGTCCACGTCGCAACCGTCCAGCTGGGCGCCGCGGAGGTCAGCGCCGCGCAGCCGCACCCCCCGCAGCCGAGCGCGGGAGAGGTCGGCGCCGGACAGGTCGCAGCCGGACAGGTCGGCCTCGCTGAGGTCGGCCTCGGCGAGCACGACGCGGGACAGTGCGACGGACCGGAGGTCGGCCCTGCGCAGCGAGACGTACGACCAGTCACCGCCTTCCACCGTCAGCGGACGCAGGTGGGCCCGCACGAAGGTCGAGCCGGTCAGCTTGCAGCCGCGCAGCGTCGAGCCGAACAGCCGCGTGCGCTCCATGCGGCAGCCGAGGAAGGCGCAGGTGTCCAGCACCGCGCTGGTCAGCTCTGCGCCGGACAGGTCGCAGTCCTCGAAGACGACCCGCGTGAGCACCGCCTCGGAGAAGTCGGCGCCCACGAGGCGCTCGCCGGTGAAGGTCCGCCCGGTGAGCTCCTCGCGCGAGAAGTCCTCCACTAGTGGGCGAAGTGGCGGGTGCCCGTGAGGTAGAGCGTCACGCCGGCGGCCCTGGCGGCGGCGATGACCTCCTCGTCGCGCACCGACCCGCCGGGCTGCGCCACCGCGCGCACGCCCGCGTCGAGCAGGACCTGCAGTCCGTCGGCGAAGGGGAAGAACGCGTCGGAGGCAGCTACCGCGCCCGCCGCCCGCTCCCCCGCCCGTGCGACGGCGAGCTTGGCCGCGTCGACCCGGTTGACCTGCCCCATGCCGACGCCGACGGTGGCTCCGCCGGAGGCGAGCAGGATCGCGTTGGACTTCACCGATCGGCAGGCGCGCCAGGCGAACTCGAGGTCCGCGAGCTCCTCCGCCGCCAGTGCCTCGCCGCACGCGAGGGTCCACGTCGACGGGTCGTCGGTTCCGGTGAACACGTCGGCCGACTGCATGAGCAGGCCGCCGCTGATCGGCCGCGTCTCGGCGCGCGGGCCGGCCGGCACCTCCGGCGCGACGAGCACGCGGATGGACGGCTTGCGGGACAGCACCTCGACAGCGCCGTCCTCGTACGCCGGTGCCACGACGACCTCGGTGAAGATCTCCGCCACCTGCTCGGCCATGGCGACCGACACGGGGCGGTTCACGGCGATGACGCCGCCGAAGGCCGAGACCGGGTCGCAGGCGTGCGCCTTGCGGTGCGCCTCGGCCACGTCGCCGCCGACCGCGATGCCGCACGGGTTGGCGTGCTTGATGATCGCCACGCACGGGTCGGCGAAGTCGTACGCCGCCCGCCGCGCCGCGTCCGTGTCGACGAAGTTGTTGTAGGACATCGGCTTCCCGTGCAGCTGCTGGGCGCCTGCCAGCCCTCCTCCGAGGTGCTCCTCGACGTACAGCGCCGCTGCCTGGTGCGGGTTCTCGCCGTAGCGCAGGACGTCGGCGCGGGTCCACGACGCGGCGGCCCAGCCCGGCCACGGGTCGCCGTCCGGCGCGAGCACGTTGCCCATCCAGCTCGCGACCGCGATGTCGTACGCCGCGGTGTGCCGGAACGCCTGCACCGCAAGGGCTTGGCGCTGCTCGAGGGTGGTGCCGCCGTCGGCGACGGCCTGCAGCACCTCGTCGTACGACGACGGCGACACCACGACCGCGACCGACGGGTGGTTCTTGGCGGCGGCGCGCACCATCGTCGGTCCGCCGATGTCGATCTGCTCCACGCACTCGTCGGGGCTCGCCCCGGAGGCGACGGTGGCGGCGAAGGGGTAGAGGTTCACCACGACGAGCTCGAAGGGCGCGATGCCCAGCTGCTCGAGCTGCGCGATGTGGTCGGTCAGCCGCAGGTCGGCCAGGATCCCGGCGTGCACGTGCGGGTGCAGCGTCTTGACCCGGCCGTCCAGGCACTCCGGGAACCCGGTCAGCTCGTCGACGGCGGTCACCGCGACGCCTGCCTCGCGCAGCTTGTTCGCGGTGGAGCCGGTCGAGACCACCTCCACACCGGCGGCCGCGAGGCCCTGCCCCAGCTCGATCAGGCCGGTCTTGTCGAAGACGCTGACGAGCGCCCTGCGCACGGGGGTGCGGGTCATCCGAACCTCACGGTCCTTCCTTGGACGGTCCAGCCCTCACGGGCCAGCCGGTCGATGGCCTCGACGTAGAGCGGGCGCTCGACGTCCTGGATCCTGGTCTGCAGGGAGAGCTCGTCGTCGTCGTCGCGCACGGGCACCGCCGCCTGCGCGATGACCGGGCCGGTGTCGACGCCCTCGTCCACGAAGTGGACCGTGACGCCGCTGACGCGCACGCCGTACGCCAGCGCGTCCGCCACCGCGTGCGCCCCTGGGAAGCTCGGCAGCAGCGCCGGGTGGGTGTTCACCACGCGGCCGGCGAAGCGGGTGAGGAAGTCGGCGGACAGGATGCGCATGAAGCCGGCGCACACCACGAGGTCTGGCGCGTGCCGCTCCACCTCGCCTGCCAGCGCGAAGTTCCACTGGTCGCGCGTCGGGCTGTCGGACAACGCGCAGGTGAACGTCGGCACGCCCGCCTGCGCCGCCCGCTCGAGCGCCCGCGCTGCCGGCTTGTCCGACCCGACCGCGACCACGTCGTACGAGGAGGCCGGCGCGGCGTCCAGCAGGGCCTGCAGGGTGGAGCCGCTGCCGGAGGCCAGCACGACCAGGCGCGCGGTCAGAGCTCCTCCAAGGGCGTCGACGGACAGCGGCGAACCTACCGGGGCGGGTGTCGCGGTTGTCCGCAGCGCATGATCGGGTAGAGGCTGGCGGGAGGGCGGCAACCGTCGCCGGATGCGCGGCCCGTGGCCGCACGGCAGGAAGGACCACGGTGACTGCACCCCAGGACCCGTTCAGCACGCCCCCGCAGGGCCCGCCTGCCACCCCGCCCGGGGGCTACGGCGCCCCCGACGCTCAGCCGCCCGGCTACGGCGCGCCCAGCGGCCCGCCGCCGGAGTACGGCCAGGCGCAGTACGGCCAGCAGCCCGTCGGGCAGCCGCAGTACGGACAGCCCCAGTACGGGCAGCCGCAGTTCGGCCAGCCGGGCTTCGGGCACCAGGGCAGCCCCAGGAACGGGTTCGGCATCGCGGCGCTGGTGCTCGGCATCCTGGCGCTCATCACCTGCTGGACGGTCCTCGGCGGCATCGTCTTCGGCCTGATCGCCGCGATCCTGGGCTTCCTCGGCCGCGGGCGGGCCAAGAAGGGCGAGGCGAACAACGGCGGCATGGCGCTGACCGGCGCCATCCTCGGGCTGCTCGGCCTGGCCGCGTCGATCGTCTTCGCGGTCGTCGTCGGGTCGCTGCTCAGCCGCGGCGACTTCGGCAGCCTCACCGAGTGCCTGGAGTCCGCCGGCAACGACCAGGCGGCCATCGACGAGTGCTCGGCCGACTTCGAGGACAGCGTCACGGGCTGACCCCCGCTGCACGTCCGCGGCCCGGTCGTCCCCTCGCGGGGCGGCCGGGCCGCGTCCGTCAGTCGAGGAGTCGGGCGCGGCGGACGAGCGCGCCGGCCACCGCGCCGACGGCGACCGTGGCCGTGGTCGCAGCCGCGACGGCCAGCGGCGACGGGCCGAGCTCGACGAGGCGGGCGCCACCGACAGCACCGCCGGACGTCCACGCGAGCACGCCGAGCGCGACGCCGCAGACCGGACCGACGGCGGCCGCCTCCAGGGCGGTGCGCGACCACGAGGCGGCGTCGTCCCGCAGGTCCGCGGCGACGAGACGACCGGCGACCGCGCCCGCGAGCAGCGGCACCGCGAGCACCAGGACGGCCACCCACTCGGGGACCCCGCCCTCGGGCAGGGCGGCCAGCAGCGGGAGCGCCGGGACCGGCCCGAGCTCGTAGCCGAACGGCCCCACGGACGTGCCGACCCCGGCGGCGAAGCCGGGGCCGGTCAGCCAGGCCACGCCCCACACGACGGCATTCGGGACGAGGGCGATCCCGGTGAGCAGCAGCGCGAAGCCGCCCAGCGCGCCGGGGTCGCTGGCACCGGCGAGGTCGACGGCGCGGCTGCCGTGCATCGCCAGGGAGCCGCCCACGAGCAGCGCACCGGCAGCGAGCAGCAGGGCCACCGCGGCACCGCCGGACGACAGCAGCCGGCGGGTGCGGGTGCCCAGGCCGTGCCAGAGCAGGTGGCCGGGTCGCAGCAGCCCGACCGCCGCGCCGGTCCCGCCGACGACGAGGCCGCCGACCAGGGACTGCACCGGCGAGACGTGCACCTCGGAGCCCGTGCAGGCGATGGCGACCAGCATGGTGAGCAGGCCGTACGCCCCGGCCACCGCAGCGCCGACGCGCCGGGGCGCGGGCACCTCACGCGCGGCGGCTCCGGCGAAGCGGGCGACCAGCCACAGCGGGACCAGGAGCAGGCCCAGGGGGGTCAGCGCGTAGCGCCCGCCCGGCACGTCCAGCGACGCCCCGTGAGCCACCAACCAGAAGCGGCCGGCGGTCCGGACCACCTCCACCCAGCCTGTGCCGGAGCGGCTGTCGGTGGCCCAGAACAGCAGCACCGGCAGGACGACCAGGAGCAGTCCGGCGAGCGCGGCCCACAGCGCGGCAGAGGCGCCGAGGGCGAGCGGGCTGCGGGCGGGCTCCTCCGCAGCGGGGCGGCGCGGGGGTCGGGGCAGCGGGGGCGCGGGGCGGTTCAGGGTCTCCGTCATGACGCTCCCGACTGTCCCAGCCGGGACGGCTCAGGCCGGGACGGCTCGCCGGTGGAGCACCCTCAGCCGCGGGCCGCCCGGCGGAGCGCCCAGGTCGCCCACAGCAGTCCCGCCGCCACGACGACCGCCGGCCGCGCCCGCCACTGCCGCGGGTCCAGCACGGTGCCGGCCGAGCGC
>JAOPWK010000186.1 GCA_025965735.1 Frankiales bacterium | reverse complement strand
GGAGGGGCGCTACCCCCTGCGGCGCTTCTCAGCCCGGCCAACTGGTGCGGGCATGACGAAGGGCCGGCCCCCGTGAGGCGGACCGGCCCTTCGTCGAAGCGAGGACTACCGGTGGGCGGTACCCGTGGTGGTCGTGTGCTCCTTCTTCTTGAGCAGACCCGCGAGGCCGAGCAGGCCGAGCAGGCCCCAGAGGCCGGTCTTGTCGCTGCTGCCCTCGTCGCTCTCCGTCTCGCTCTGCGAGACGACGGGCGCGGAGGGGGCGGGAGCGGCGTACGCCGTGGTGGCGACGGCCGCGGTGCCGCCGGTGAGGGTGGCGGTGAGGGCCAGGGCGGTGAGGGTCTTGCGCATGACGATCTCCTTCAGGTCAGACGTTCGGGCGAGGGACGAGCTGGCTCAGACGCGGCGGGAGGTGCCGGTCGTGCCGTCGGTGTCGGTCGTGCCAGTGGTCGTCGTGCGGCTGGCCTGGTGGTCCTTGTACTTCTTGTAGCCGAACAGGCCGAGCATTCCGCTCAGGCCGATCAGGCCGTACTTGCCGGTGTCGTCGTCGCCGTCCTGCTCCAGCGGCTCGTCGACGTCCTCGGAGTCCGTCGACGTGGCGACGGCGCCAGCGGCGACCGGTGCCTCGTCGGCCGAGGCCGCCAGAGCGGTCATCGGGACGAGAGCGACAGCGCCGGCGATCGTGGCGGTGGCGAGGGCTCTACGCATGTGGTTCCCTCCATCGTGCGCCGGTAGCGGCGCGTGTTCGTGTCGAGTCACTCTGTGCCCGACGAGCACGAGATCAACCACGGGACAGCACATCTGGTGCATCCGCGCGTCACGGCAGGAACACCCGGCTCGGCACGTTTCAGCCGCGTGCAGTGCGGCAGGAACGGCTGTTCAGCGCAAGCTGTGCCGCCGTGACGTCCAGCAGCAGCAGGAACGCGCCCTGCACCGCGACCGCCGCGCCCGCGGCGACGGAGGCGGCCGCCCACGTGCCGAGGACGCGGGTGAGCTGCTCCTCGACCGAGCGGCTCACGCCAGGCGTGCGAGCAGCAGCGCTTCGGCCAGGCACGCGCGCTCCCACATGCCGAGGTGCAGCGACTCGTCGATGCCGTGCCAGCGGGAGGCAGGGTCGCCCACCCCGGTCACCAGCACCGTGGCGCCCGGGTAGGTGCGGGCGAACTCGGCGATGAACGGGATGGACCCGCCGATGCCGGCCTCGACCGGCGCGTTGCCGTACGCCAGCTCGAACGCCTCGCGGGCCAGGTCGTACACGTCGCCGGTCGCCTCGAGCGCGAACGCGCCGCCCATCGAGCCGGCGGTCACCTCCACCTGGCTGCCCCACACGGCGTGCGCGGTCAGGTGGTCGCTCAGCAGCTTCATGGCTGCGTGCTCGTCGCTGCCGGGTGCGAGGCGCAGGCTGACCTTCGCGCGGGCCTTGGCCAGCAGGACGTTCGAGGCGTCCTCGGTCGCCGGGGCGTCCATGCCGAGGACGGCGATCGCCGGCTTGTGCCACAGCCGCTCGGGAATGCTGCCGCTGCCGATCAGGCCTACGCCTTCGAGGATCCCGGCGTCCGCGCGGAAGGTGTCGAGGTCCGGGTCGGGCGCGGCCGAGGTGTACGAGTGCAGCCCCTGCACGGCCACCTCGCCCTCGTCGTCGTGCAGCGTCGTGAGCAGCCGGCACAGCGCGGTCAGCGCGTCCGGCACCGCGCCGCCGTAGACGCCGGAGTGCACCGGTCGCTCCAGCACCCGCACCTCGACCGTCAGGTCGACCAGCCCGCGCAGGCTGGTGGTGAAGGCCGGGACGTCGACCGAGGCGTTGGCCGAGTCGGCGATGACGATGACGTCGGCGCGCAGCAGGTCGCGGTGCTCGGCCAGCATCGCGGGCAGGGTGGGTGAGCCGATCTCCTCCTCGCCCTCGAGGAAGAGCACGACCCCGACCGGCGGCGCGCCGCTGAACGCGCGCAGCACGGCGAGGTGCATCAGCACCCCGGCCTTGTCGTCGGCGGCGCCGCGTCCGTACAGCCGGCCGTCCCGCTCGGTCGGCTCGAAGGGCGGCGCCGTCCACTCCTCGGCCGGCCCCGTCGGCTGCACGTCGAGGTGCGCGTAGAGCAGGACCGTCGGCTTCCCCGCAGGCGCAGGCCAGGTCGCGACCAGCGCCGGGTGCCCGCCCTGCGTCGACAGCACCTGCACGTCGGCAGCGCCGGCTTCCCGCGCCAGCGCGGCGACGTCGTCGACGGCGCGCGCCACGTCCTGCGCGTGCGCCGGGTCCGCCGAGATGGTCGGCACCCGCACGAGCGCCTCCAGGTCCTGGCGCGCGCGGGGCATCTCGCGCCGTACGGCGTCCTGCAGCTCGTCGCTCATTCCCGGACCCTAGGGCTCCAGCACCAGCCGGTCACCGGGCTGCACGTCCGGCAGTGTCTCGGGCGCGGTCTCGACGACGGTGTCGAACGGCTCGTCCGGGCCGTACGTCGGGCAGTCGCCGGGCGCGAGCCCCTTCTCGCAGGGCGGCATCACGACGTCGAACACGACCCGGCCCTCGCGCACGAAGACGGCGCGCAGCGGGATCGGCACGGCGTACATGTAGAAGCGGCCGGTCGTCGGCTCGTCGTAGAGGAACACCATCCCCGTGCCGGGCGGGACCGACGCGCGGCGCATGAGGCCGACCGCGCGCTCGTCCGGAGTGTCCGCGACCTCGAGCACGAGCCGCACCCCGTCCAGCGTCCCGCGGACGCGCCCGTCGTCCGGTGCCGGCTCGTCACCGCCGCAGGCGACCAGCGCCAGCAGCAGGACGAGGGCGACCCGCCTCACGCCGGCCGCAGGACGAGCACCGGGACCTCGGGGACGACGTTGCGGATCGGCCACTTGCTCGTGCCGAGCCCCGAGGTGACGTAGAGCCGGTCGTCGGCGTACCAGCCGTGCGACCAGCGGTTGCCGCTGCGCTTGCTGATGGTGTGCAGCACCCGCCCGAACAGTCGCACCTGGCCGCCGTGCGTGTGCCCGGCCAGCACCAGCGGCACCGTCGGCGGCACCTTCACCACGACGTCCGGGTTGTGCGTGAGCAGCACGACGGTCGCGTCCGCCGGCACCGTCGCCAGCGCCCTGGGCACCGACGGCTTGCGCCGCCAGAGGTCCCCGACACCAGCGATCCAGAGCCGCCCGTCCAGCACGGGCACGGCCTCCTCCTCCAGCATCGGCAGCCCGGCGGCATCGAACGCCGCGCGCACCCGCACCCCGTCGGCGTCCCAGTCGTGGTTGCCGAGGACGCCGACCACGGGCGCGACGTCCTTCAGACCGACCAGCGCGTCCGCGACGTCCGCCGGCTCGTGGTGCACGCCGAGGGTGACGTCGACCATGTAGTCGCCGAGCAGCAGCACGAGGTCCGGCCGCACGTCCGCGACCCGCTGCACGATCGACCGGACGCGGTCCAGCCCGAACCAGGGCGAGCCCGCGTGCACGTCGCCGACGACCGCGACCCGCAGGCCGTCGAGCTCCGCCGGCCAGCCGGGCACCGCGAGCGGCACGTCGTGCACCCGCAGCCGCCGGGGCGTCAGGACCGTCAGGTCCAGAGCGAGGGCGACGACGCCCAGGCCGGCCGCCTGCAGGACCCGGACCGCGCGCACCGGCTCAGGCTAGGTCAGCCCCTGACGCCCGCCCGTGCGCGGCGCAGGCTCGCCGCGAGGCCGGTCGGCGGCGTCCGACCCCGGGTCTGGATCATCACAAGCGCCTCCACCAGCGGCCGGAACACAGCTAGCGGCCGCCGTCCCGCCTGACCGGCCGCATCGGGACGGCAAGCAGCACGCCCAGTGCCGCCAGCGCGGCGGCCAGCGGGATCGCGGACACCACCGAGGCCACGCCGAGCGGCGCCAGCAGCATGGCACCCGCGCGGGCGCTGCCGGTCACCGCCAGAGCCGTCGCGCGCTCCTCGTCGCTGACTGCAGCTGTCGCCATCGCCGGGCCGAGGCTGAGCAGCGCGCCCGCTCCCAGACCGCTCAGGACCAGCGCCAGCGCGACCAGCGGCAGGATGCCCGCCGTAGGCGCGACCAGCGCCAGTCCGGTGCCGTTGGCGAGCGCGCTGGCGACCATCCACCTGTCCGTTGACGCCGGGCGGCTGCGCGCGATGACGGCGCTGCCGGCGATGTTGGCGCCGTGTGCGAGCGCCATCAGCCCGCCGACGAGCGCCGGCGACTGGCGGTCCGCCAGGACCAGCGGCAGGAACGACAGCGCCATCGACGTCCAGGCGCCGGACCCTGCACTCAGGACGCTGCCCTTGAGGACACCGGGTCGCCGGAACAGGCCGCGGCTCGCTGCCCGGTCGCGCGGGGCGAGCGGCGGGAGCAGCGCCATCCGCTGAGCGGCGACGATGCCGAGCCCGCAGACGACCGCGCCGAGCGCCAGCGCCAGATCGAGCGCCTGCTCGGCCAGCAGGCCGGCCACCACCGGCCCGGTCAGCATCCCCACGCCCGAGATCAGGTTCAGCCGCGAGATGGCGCTGAGCGCCGAGGGCGACGTCCGCACACCATGGAGTTGGCTGCCGCTCCAGAAGTAGGCGCGGCCGACCCCCTGCAGCAGGGCCGCGGCGGCGAGCACCGCGGGCGCCGTTGACGCCGCGGCCAAGGCGCAGGACAGAGCGAGCATGGCCGCGGCCGCGGCGACGATCGTCCGGTCCGCGACCCGGCGGGACAGCCACGGGACGCTGGGCCGGATGGCGAGCTGCGCGCCGGCCGAGATCGCCGTGATCAGGCCGATCTCGCGGAGGTCGTAGCCGGCCGCCGCCGCCAACAGGGGTAGTGCAAGACTCGAGACGCCCAGCCCGAAGGAGAACAAGACCACCGCTGCGGCGGTCGCCGTGGAGTCCCGCGGCCTCATGCCTCCGGTCCGCCGTCGAGGCTCAGAACGGCACGGTCGCCACCTGCACGATGGCCTCGACCTCCACGGGGATCCCGAAGGGCAGCGACGCCACCCCGATGGCACTGCGGGCGTGCCGGCCGACCTCCTCCCCGAACACCGACACGATCAGGTCGGAGAAGCCGTTGAGCACTTCGGGGTGCCGGGTGAAGTCGGAGGTGGCCCGCACGAACCCGGTGACCTTGATCCAACGCCGCACGTGGTCCAGGGTGCCGAGCTCTCCACGCAGGATGCCCATGTGCTCCAGAGCCACTGCCGCCGCGGCGTCGTAGCCCTCCTGCACCGTCAACCCGTCCCCGAGGCAGCCGAGGTGCGTGAAGCCCTCGCCATCTGCCCGACCGGGGCCGCGGCCGGAGATGTACAGCATGTCGCTGCCCGCTGCTCGCTGCACGATGCGGTTGTTCACCCGGGCGGCCGGCGGGGTGAACGGCGAGACCAGCTGCAGACCGAGCTCTTCTACACGCGCTTCTACAGACATGGCCACCCTCGGGTCGCGGGGAACTGCTGACGGGGCAGCCTCACCGGCGGCCTGCGCGGTGTCGAGCAGCTGTTCCGCGAGCCGGAACGCGCGATCAGGTGCACAGGAACCCCTCCAGCCGGGCGCGCTGACCCTCCCAGTGTTCGGCGGCGGCCACGTCGACCCCCGGTCGTGCCGTGAACTGCGGCGGCACGACCGTGACACCGTCCTGCGAGCGACCGGACACCGAGACAGCCACGAGCTCCGCGACCACGTCCGGGCCCGCCGGAGCGGTCCGCTGCAGGTGCAGCTCGAACAGCCGGCTGCCCCCGCCCGCGAGCAGCAGCAGCCAGCCTCGGCCGGAGCCGGTCAGCGCGGCCGACGTACCGCCCGCGGCCAGCACGAGGCCCACGCGGCGCTCGTCCACGCTGACGCTGTGGGCGGCCAGCAACGCGTGGTGAAGCGCGCCTTCCGGGGCCACGGCAAGCAGGACCACAAGTGCACCGGGAGCCGCCAGCACCTGGGCGACGGCGCGGCTGCACTCCTGGCCAAGGTCGGTCACTCCGACGGCCCGGCGGCGGGCTGCGGGCGCGGCAGCCCCTGCCACGGCGCCTTCAGCAGGTGCTCCGGCAGGCCGAGCCGCACCAGCGCGCGGGAGACGGTGTGGTCGACCACCTCCTCCAGGCTGGCCGGCTTGGTGTAGAAGGCAGGCACCGGGGGGGCGATGACCGCGCCGGCCTCCGCCGCCGCCGCCATCAGGCGCAGGTGCCCCAGGTGCAGCGGCGTCTCGCGGACCAGCAGGACGAGGGGACGGCCTTCCTTGAGGGTCACGTCCGCAGCCCTGGTGATGAGGCTGTCGGAGTACGAGTGAGCAATCGCCGAGAGGGTCTTGATCGAGCAGGGAGCTACGAGCATCCCCTGAGTGGCGAAAGAGCCGGAGGCGATGGAGGCACCGATGCTGCCGGGACCGTGCACCACATCGGCCAGTTCGGCGAGCCGCCCCGGAGGCAGGTCCAGCTCGTGCCGGATCGTGATCACTGCCGAGGGGGACACAACCAGGTGGGTCTCGACGTCCGGCAACGCGCGCAGCAGCTGGAGGGCGCGCAGGCCGTAGACGGCCCCGCTGGCCCCGGTGAGCGCCACCACCACCCGCGCGGGCACAGACGAGGAGCCATCCCCGCTCATCCGGTGGGCGCCGCGGCCGCCTCGGCCGCGAGCTTGAGCGCGATGTCGATGATCATGTCCTCCTGGCCGCCGACGAAGCCGGCGGCCCCGGCCCGCTCGAGGATGAGGTGCGCCGGCACGTCGTAGCGCGCCGCCGCCAGCTCCGCGTGCAGCAGGAAGCTGGAGTAGACGCCGACCACCCCCTGCGTGATGGAGGCGCGGTCGGTCCACGGCAGTCGCGGGATGTAGGGCCGGACGACGTCCTCCGCTCCGGCAGATACCGCCCCCACGTCCACGCCGGTCGGGATGCCGAGGCGCTCGAGCACGGCCACCAGCACCTCTGTCGGCGAGTTGCCCGCGCCGGCCCCCAGGCCGCAGAGCGCGCCGTCGAGCTGCGTGGCGCCGGCCCGGTAGGCGAGCACGGAGTTGGCGACGCCCAGCGAGAGGTTCTGGTGCCCGTGGAAGCCCACCTGGGCATCCCGGCCGATGGCTGCCACGAGTGCCTCGATGCGCAGCTGGGCGTCGGTGAGGATCATGTGGCCGGCGGAGTCCACGACGTAGACGCACTGCGCGCCCGCGTCGACCATCGTGCGGGCCTGCTGCGCGAGGTCAGCCGGAGCCAGCCGGTGGCTGAGCATCAAGAAGCCGACCGTCTCCATCCCCAGCTCCCGCGCCTCAGCGAAGTGCTGCGTCGAGACGTCCGCCTCCGTGCAGTGGGTCGCGATGCGCGCCACGCTGGCACCGACGGCATGAGCGGCCTGCAGGTCCTCCACCGTGCCGACACCGGGCAGCAGCAGGACAGCGATTTGCGCGCTGGTCGCCTCGTCCACGGCCGCCGCGATCAGCCGCAGCTCGTCGGTGCGGGAGAAGCCGTAGTTGAAGGACGAGCCGCCGAGCCCGTCGCCGTGGGCCACCTCGACGACCTCGACGCCGGCAGCGTCGAGCGAGTGCACGGTGGCGCGCACCTGCTCCTCGGTGAACTGGTGCCGCATCGCGTGGCTGCCATCACGAAGGGTGCTGTCGGTGATGCGCAGCCTTGGCCGCTCCGCCGCGGTCATGCCGGCACCGCCTGCGCGATGCGCTCGCCGACGCGCACCGCTGCCGAGGTCATGATGTCGAGGTTGCCGGCGAAGGGGGGCAGGTAGTCGCCGTTGCCCTCCACCTCGAGGAAGACCGCCACCCGGCCCCGTCCACCCCAGTCCTCCCGCGGGTCGTCGAACTGTGGCTCGGCGACCATCCGATACCCCGGCACGTAGCTCTGCACCTCGGCCACCATCTGCGCGATCGACGCGGCGACCGCGTCCCGGTCAACCTCCTCGGGCAGCGAGCAGAACACCGTGTCTCGCATGAGCATGGGCGGGTCGACCGGGTTGAGGATGATGATCGCCTTGCCCCGTGCGGCCCCGCCGACTTCGGCGACAGCGCGAGCTGTCGTCTGCGTGAACTCGTCGATGTTGGCCCGCGTCCCCGGTCCCGCGGACCGCGACGCGATCGACGCGACGATCTCCGCGTACTCGACTGTCGCCACGCGGGAGACGGCGTGCACCACGGGGATCGTGGCCTGACCGCCACAGGTGATCATGTTGGTGTTCCACGCGTCGAGGTGCGCGTCGATGTTGACCGCGGGGCACACCAGCGGCCCCACCATGGCCGGCGTCAGGTCCACCGCGCGGATCCCCGCATCGACATAGCGGGGGGCATTGACCAGGTGGGCGCCTGCGCTCGTCGCCTCGAAGACCAGGTCGGGCAGCTCGGGCCTGGAGAGCAGCCATGGCACGCCACCCGCGGAGGTCTCTACGCCCTTGCGCGTGGCGATGGCAAGGCCCTCGGACGCCTCGTCCACGCCCACCATGTAGCGCACGTCGATGCAGGTGGAGCGCTCGAGCTTGGCGAGCAGGTCGATGCCGATGTTGCCGGGCCCGACGATGGCCGCCACGAGCGTGCTCATGCGGCTGCCGCGGAGAATCGGGCCGAGACCGTGCCCGCACCGGCGAACTCCGCGGTCCAGCTCTGTCCCGGCAGCACCGGGGCGGCGGCCGTCATGGAGCCGGCGAGGACGATGTGGCCGGCGCGCATACCGACCCCCTGCTCGGCCAGCGCGTTGGCCAGCCAGGCCAGCGCCCGCAGCGGCGAGCCCATCACGGCCCCGGAGGTCCCCGTGGCCACGATCCGGCCGTCCAGGGCGAGGTTGCAGCCGCCCAGTCGCAGGTCGAGAGTTGCCAGCGCCACCGGCTGGGTCCCCAGCACGACCGCGCCCGAGGAGGCGTTGTCCGCGATCGTGTCGGCGATGGTGAGCTTCCAGTCGCTGATGCGGCTGTCGATCACCTCGAGCGCCGGCAGCACGTAGTCCACAGCCTCGGCTGCGCGCTCGGCTGTCACGCCGCCGCCGTCCAGGTCGGCTCCCAGGACGAAGGCCAGCTCCGGTTCGATGCGCGGCTGCAGGAACGACTGCACAGGCAGCACCGCGCCGTCCTCGTGGACCATGTCGTCGAGCAGGCATCCGAAGTCCGGCGAGGCCACGCCCAGCTGCTGCTGCATCGCCAGGGAAGTAAGACCGACCTTGTAGCCGCGCAGCGTCCTGCCCTTCGTCATCCAGTCCAGGACCTGCAGCTGCTGGATCTGGTAGGCGTCGTCCATCGACATGCTCGGGTGGCTGACCGTCGGGGGGGCTACGGGGACGCGTGTGATGTAGGCCTGCGCGAGCAGGTCTCCCGCCTTCTGGCGTTCGTAGACGTCCATGCACTTCCTCGTCGCTCGTGGGTCGGCGACCGGGAACGCCCCCCTGCGCGCCACCATGTCAGCGGCCAGAGGGCTGCGTAGGGCAGCGTCCCGTTCTCCGGAACGCCGCCGTCACCGGTGCTGTCGGCGGGTCGCGCACCCACGCGGCTCGCACGAAAACCACGGCAGCGAGGGCATTCAGCCCCGTCAGGCGGCTGGACGATGGACACCCCCCTCGCCACCGTGTTAGGCAGGGGCATGCCTCAGATTCCGCAGCCGCGGTCGCCCGTCTCGGTCAGCGACCGCATGTGGTCGGTCATGGCATGCTTCCGCCTCCAGGAGGGCCCGCTGACCCTGGGCGCGATCTCGCTGCGTACCGGGCTGCCGAAGACGACGGTCCACCGGATGGTGGCCCAGATGGCCCGCTCCGGCTTCCTCGACCGCGTCGATGACGGCGTCACCCTCGGCATGCGGCTGTTCGAGCTCGGCCACCAGGTGCCGCGATCCCGCAGGCTCCGCGACCTCGCGCTCCCGGTCCTGGAGGACCTGCAGGAGACGACGAGGACCACGGTGCACCTGGCGGTCCTCAACGGCACGGACGCGCTGTACGTCGAAATCCTCCGTCCGCCGCGCACCCAGCCGCTGCCGTCGCGCGTGGGCGGCCGGCTTCCGGCCTACTCCACCGGTGTGGGCAAGGCGTTGCTGGCCCACGCCGGCGAGAGCCCGTTCGCGGCCACCTGCAAGAACGGCCTGCGACCTCTGACACCGTCGACGATCCGGAACGAGAACGCACTGCGGGCCGAGCTGGCCTGGATCCGCGCCAACGGCGTGGCTTTCGACCGCGAGGAGAGCGCCGTCGGCATCGTCTGCGTCGCCGCCCCTGTCTTCGGGGCGGCCTCGAAGCTGCTGGGAGCCCTGTCCGTGACAGGCCGGCGCAACGAGCTCGAGGTGGACCGACTGGCTGCCACGATCCGGATGGCGGGTCTGTCGATCACGCGTCGTCTCCGCGACGCCGCCGCCGTCGCCTAGCTGGCTGGCCGGCTGGCTGCTCGACCGCCGCTGTCGCGTCAGATCACGTGGGAGTCGGGTGCTCGCTGTCGGGCTCACGCGGGATCGCCTCCGCCAGCAGGCGCGCGATCACCTCACGATCGCGGCAGGCGCTGACAAGCGTGCGCAGCAGCATGGCGTCCAGGAAGGCCTCTCGACCGCTCTCCAGGTCGTGCAGCCGCAGGCGCGGGCTCTGCCCGTCGTCGTCGAGGGTGACCTCCACTGCCGCGAACTCGTTGCGCACCGTCAGGACACCTGGACGCCGGGCAGCGGCGCTCACGGCGACACCGTGAGGGCGGCCGCGGGGCACGCCGCGACGGCCTCGTCGGCGGACGCATGCAGGTGCAGGGGGACCGGGTCGATCAACACCAGCGCGCGGCCGTCCTCCTCATCGAGGTCGAAGACCTCCGGGGCGGCCGCGGCGCAGTTCCCGTAACCCATGCACTTGTCCTGATCGACGTTCATCCTCACAGGGCACCACCAGTTCTCGAAGGGTGCGGCAGCTCGCCGCTGGGGCTCACCACAGGAAGGTGATGCAGTGCAGCGCGGAGTCCCGGTTCACCAGGCTCACGCGCTTCTCGACGATGCGGATCGCGCCCAGCTCGTCGCGCGTCAGGCGGTGGTCCAGCCGGCCGGCGTACATCCGCGTCTCGCGGTTGCGGCACTCGGCCAGGGTGAAGCGGGCCCGCACTGCGACGGTTCCCGGCACCTGCGGCGCAGCGCGGTCGAACAGGACGTTGCCGATCAGGCGGCTGGTCCGGGACAGCGGGCTCTGCGAGTACGTCGCCGGGTTGCGCATCCGCAGCACCCGGGCGTCGAGGGTCGCCCGGTCGTCGTTGACGATCGCGAGCTCCTCCTCCGGGTCCAGGCCCTCGCTGATCGGCAGCCAGTAGCGGCACCGAGGCGCGAACAGCTCGAGCCAGCCCTCGAAGTCCTGGTCGTCGAGCAGTGCCGCCTCTGTGTCGAGGAAGATCCTCGCCTGCTCCAGGTCGATGTCCGTGGTCACGACTGCTCCACCATCAGCTCGATCCAGCGCCGGTACATCCCGCGCTGCGCGACCTCGTCGGTCACGTCGCCGGAGGTCTCCAGCTCCGACAGCGCCACCTCCCGGTGCAGGCCGCGACCCAGGTAGTTCCACTCCGCCATGGGGGCGGCCAGGCCCCGCTGGCATGCCGCCAGGGCCTCCAGGTCCTCCGGCTGCCCGAATCCACCCGCCGAGGCCCACCAGGCGATCGCCTTGAGCTGCGCCTTGTTCACGTCCTCGGGACCGCCCGGGACGGCATACGGGTGGGCGTAGACCTCGGTCCGGTCCACCGACACCGGCCGGATGACCCGCAGGTGCTGGCGGCCGGTCTGGACGAACAGGTTGGGGAAGACCAGCAGCTGCAGGTCGGCATTGCTCACCTCATCGGCGCGCTCCTGGCCCAACCGCTCGACAAGGCTCGCATGGTGCGCCAGCGCGCTGTCGGAGCTCTTGCCGGAGTAGCCGCGGTCGGTGTCGGAGTAGTCGAGCAACCCGTGCCCGTACCCCAGCGTGGCGCAGCGGGCACCCGAGCCCTGCGTCGACGTCGTCGCGGGGTTGTGGCCCTTCTCGCGGGCGATCGCCTCGAAGGCCGTCTCGTGTGTGAACGGCGGGTGGTAGCCGTCGACGACGTTCTCCAGCTGCAGCTTCCAGTTCGCCTCGACCACGTAGCGCTCAGGGACTCGGGCCACGTCGAGGCTGCCGGTCGCGCTGTTGTCCCGCATGAGGTCGAGGTACTTGCGGGCCCCGCCCAGGTGCGTCTCGAGGTCGACGTCCACCGCGGTCAGGGAGGCGAAGACCAGCCCGGCATAGCTCCCGACGTGCGGGGCTCGACGCAGCGAGAACGCGCTCTTGTCCCAGCCCTTGCCGTAGCCGCCCCCGAAGGGCACGCCGATCAGGTCGCCGGACGTCTTGTAGGTCCAGCCGTGGTACAGGCACTTGAAGGCGCTGGTGTTCCCGTAGTCCTCGCGGCACACGGTTGCCCCGCGGTGCATGCAGCGGTTCACCAGGACGACGATGCCCTGATCCTTGTCCCGCGAGAGGATCACCGGCACCCGGCCGATCGTGGCGGTCTTGTAGTCACCCGGCGCCGGCACCTCGCTCTCGGCGCCGACGAACACCCATCCGCGCTCGAAGATGCGCTCCATCTCCAGGTCGAACAGCGCGGCATCGGTGTAGGCCCGCCGGTGCACCCGGTCGGCATGGACCAGGTCACCCGGCGAGGGGGCGGGGGGCGGGGGGGCGCTGCCAGACAAGGAGACTCCTCGGGAAAGGAACGGCACGGGACGGGCGGTGACGCCTCAGCGCCCGCGCAGGAAGGCCAGGTGGACGTCGTTGAACAGCTCCGGCTCCTCGAACTGCGGCCAGTGGGCGCTGTCCTCGAGCACGACCAGCTGGGAGTTCGGGATCAGCCGCGCGCACCGCTCGCCGACCTCCACGCCCTGCATCGGGTCGTGAGCCGTGAACACCAGCAGGGTCGGGACCGCGATCTGCTGGAGCTCGGCCTCGGTCAGCAGGTTGCGCAGCCGCACCTCCATGTCCTGCAGGCACAGGGTGCGCTCCGTCACCTCACGGTAGCCGGGCTGGCTGTAGATGCGAAAGCGCGTCTCCACCAGGTCATCCGGGACATCGGAGGCGCGATGGAACAGCCAGTTGATGCGGGCCCGGACCTTCTCGCGTGTCGGCGACGTGACCGCGTCCAGGGTCAGTTCGCGCAGCTTGGCCATCACGGCTGGGTCCGCCTGCATCCCGCCCGGCGTGTTGAGCACCAGCCGGCGCACCCGGTGCGGGTACTTGAGCGCGAACTTCGCCGAGACCCAGCCGCCCAGCGACTCCCCCGACAGGTGCGCGGACTCCGCTCCGACAGCGTCCAGGAACGCGGCCAGATGCTCGACGTATGTGTCGGTCTCGTAGACGACGTCGACCGGCCGGTCGGTGAGGCCGTGACCGATCATGTCGATCGAGAAGACGTGGAAGTCCTGCGCGTGGGCCTCGAGGTTGCGCACGTACGCCTCGGCGTGGCCGTTGACCCCGTGCAGGAACACGAGCACCGGGTTGCCGGGCGTACCCGCCTCCAGCACCCGGGTCCGCACGCCTGCGGCGTCGTAGTAGCGCTGCGCGAACGGCACCCCGAACAGCGAGGTCCAGACACTGCTCGCAAGCAGCTCGGTCGAGGTCGACTCGGTCGTCGTCATGCCATGGCCTCCGCCTCGGTCTCTGGCGCGTCCCCGGGGGCGACCAGCTCTCTGGGCACCAGAGGGCGGTGGCCCCAAGTGCTTCGTGCCGTGAACTGCTCGACGCTCCACGTCGACTCGTCGACGCTGCGCCCTTCGCACCCGTACTCGATCTCGAAGCCGGACGGGCTGCGGAGGTAGAACGAGACCATGTGGTCGTTGGTGTGCCGGCCGAGAGACATCGTGACCTCGGTGCCCGTCTGCTCGCACCGGGTGAGCGTCTTGCCGACGTCGTCCAGGCTCTGGACCTCCACCATCGTGTGGTAGAGCAGGCGCGGGCCGGGCGCCTCGACGAGGGCGAGGCTGTGGTGCCGCGGGTTGCAGCGCAGGAAGGTCAGCATGCCGGACCACTGGTCGCTGACCCGGAAGCCGAGCAGGTCCCGGTAGAACGCCAGGGCCTGCTCCATGTCGGGCACCCGCAGCACGGCGTGGCCGGCGCCCAGCGAGCCGGCCACGAAGCCGCTGATCGGCCGCGTGGGCATGAACGGCAGCTCGGCCTGCATCGGCCCGTAGAACAGCTGCAGGTCGTAGCCGGCCGGATCCTTGAGTGTCGCCAGGGCACGCACGCCCCTCTCGGCGCACTGCTCGCTGCCGGCCAGCGCCACCTCGTGTCCGGCTGCGCGGAGCCGCTCGACGGTGGCCTCGAAGGTCTCCTGCCGCGCCAGCTCCCAGCCGAGGTACCGCAGCCCATCCTCGGCGTCCGGGTGCAGGACGATGCGGTACTGCCGGTGGTCCATGCGCAGGCGGACGGTCTCCTCCGGCCCACGATCAGCGGGCATCCCCAGCACCGAGCCGGCGAAGTCCCTCCACGCGTCGATGCGCGCCGTCGACAGGCCGATGTAGCCCAGGGCCACAACAGTCATCTCAGTCTCTCTCCGTAGAAGGCGGCGCCGGCACCGTCGCGACGGGCGCTCGGACCTGACCAGACCAGACCCTGCCACGCGCCCGGCGGGGCGATCAGGGCTCGGACCGCTCATCGGAACACAGGCCTCTGGTCCACCGAAGGGGCGCAGTTCAGCCGGCGGCTTCGAGCTGGGCAGCGGTCTGCAGCACCTGCGTCCGGGGCGCGCGGGCCGCCAGGAGCGGGCGGTACCGGGCCAGCTGACGCGGCCTGCCGAACGCCACCGCGGCGGCCAGCTGGTCGTCGCGGTCGAAGTGGAGCAGGACGAAGCGGCCGTCCTCCAGGCTGCCGTGCACCAGCTCCTGCGATCCCCCGCCTGGAACGTGCCCGAGCAGCTGCAGCTTGAGCCCGAACTGGTCGGACCAGAGGTAGTGCGCCGGCAGTGGACCCGGGGAACCCCCTACCAGCGCGGTGGCGACCAGGCGCGCTTGCTCGCGCGCGGACGTCCAGTGCTCGACGCGCCGATGACTGCCTGGCCTCTGCGCGTCAGGCCAGGCCGCGACATCCCCGATCGCGTAGACGCCCTCGAGCCCCTCGACCCGACCGTCCTGTCCGCAGGGAACGCCGTCGTTGCAGGGGATTCCCGAGCCCTCCAGCCAGCCGGTGCCGGGCTGGGCGCCGACGGCGACCAGCACCACGTCCGCGCTCACGTCAGCGCCCGACTGCAGCACCAGGCGGCGCCGGCCGCGTTCGGCCTCGACCACCCGCTCCACCCGACTGCCCACGCGCACGTCGACCCCATGGGCCTCGTGCAAGCGCCGGCACACCTGGCCGAGCTCCTGGCCGAACACGTGCGACAGCGGCTCCTGCTCGGCGAGCAGGGTGACCTCCAGCTCCAGCTCGCGCGCCGCCGCAGCCACCTCCGTCCCCACCAGCCCACCTCCCACGACGGCCAGCGAGCGGCCGTCCTCCAGGGCGCGGCGCAGCGAGCGCGCGTCGTCGAGGGAGCGGAGTACGTGCACGAGCTCAGAGGGGACGCCGGGCAGCCGGCGCGCAGCTACGCCGGTGGCGAGCACGAGCACTCTGTAGGGCAGCTGACGCCCCGACGCCGTCTCCACCAGCCGGTGAGCCACGTCGACGCCGACTGCTGCGTCGCCCGGGAGCAGCAGGACGTCCAGCGCCGCCAGCGCGGCCGTGTCGACCAGCCGGAAGTTCTCCGGCGACCAGCGGCCCAGCAGGAACTGCTTGGACAGTGGCGGCCGGTCGTAGGGAAGATCCGTCTCGTCGGTGACCAGAGTGATCGGCTCGCGGCAGCCCTGCGCGCGCAGCTGCTGGGCGAGGTGCACGCCGGCGACGGAGGCACCGACCACCACCACGCCCGCGGTCCCCGGAGGGCCAGCGGATGAGGCGCTCACCCCTTGATCAGCGCCCACACCTCGTCCACCTTGGCGAGGAACTCGGGGCTGCGCCGCACGGCGTCGGTGCGCGGGCGGGGGAAGTCGACGTCCACGACTGCCGTGACCACGCTGCCCGGCCCTCGCGACAGCACGACGATGCGGTCTGCCAGGAAGACCGCCTCGTCGATCTGGTGCGTGACGAACAGCGCGGTCTTGCGGGTCTTCTGCCAGATGTCGAGCAGCTCGCCCTGCATCACCTCGCGGGTGATGGCGTCCAGCGCGGCGAACGGCTCGTCCAGCAGCAGCAGCTCCGGATCGGCAGCCAGGGCGCGAGCCAGGTTGACCCGCTGTTGCATTCCGCCGGACAGCTCGTGAGGGAAGCGGTTCTCGTTGCCGGCCAGGCCGACGAGCTTGATCATCTCCTGCGCCTTCACGCGCGCCTGCGCCTCGGGCGTCCCTCGCAGCTCCAGGCCGTAGACGACGTTGCCGAGCACGTTGCGCCAGGGCAGCAGAGCTGGTGTCTGGAAGACCACCGCACGGTCGTTCCCGGGTCCGGTGATCAGCCGCCCGTCGAGGCTCAGGCTCCCGCCGGTATAAGGAAGCAGCCCCGCAACGGCACTGAGGAAGGTGGACTTCCCGCAGCCGCTGGCCCCGACGATGCAGGTGAAGGACTCCGGACTCACCTCGAAGGTGATGTCCTTCACGGCCTGGAAGCGCTCACCGGAGCGCTTGACCTGGTACTCGATGCTCAGGCCATCGGCGACCAGCTTCGGGGGCCGGGTGTCGATCGTGGTCAAGGTGAAGCTCCTCTGGTGGGTGGCCGAGCGGTGACGGGGCGATGCGGTCAGCTGTTGAGGCTCGGTCGCCAGACCTCGAACTTCTTCTCCAGCCGCCGCAGCAGTGACGTGAGCAGGACGCCGGTTCCAGCCAGCAGGAAGAGCCCGACGAAGACCAGATCGGTCTGGAACCGCCCGGAGGCCTCCTGCATCATGTGTCCGATCCCGGCAGTGGCCGCGACGAACTCCCCGACGACGATCCCGATCAGCCCGACACCGATGGCCAGGCGCAGGCCGGAGATGATGGACGGCACCGCCCCGGGCAGGATGACGGTCCGGCAGATCTTCCAGTCCGAGGCGTTGAAGGACTTGGCGACGCGCAGCAGCGCGACGTCGATCTGCCGCACCCCCATCGAGGTGTTGATGACGATCGGGAAGATGGCCATCAGGAAGACCAGGGCCACCTTGGAGGTCTTGTCGATGCCGAACCAGATGGTCAGCAGCGGCATGATGGCCACGCGCGGGGACGCGTAGGCGAAGGTCACGATCGGGTCCAGCATCGCGTTGACCCACCGGTACCAGCCCATGGCCAGACCGAGCGGGATGCCCACGAGCACAGCGATCCCGACCCCGACCACGAACTCCTGTCCGCTGACCGACAGATCCGTGACGAAGTCCGGGGACGTGACGTACTCCTTGCCGGCCTCGAAGATCCCGATCGGCGAGCTGCTGTAGAGCTCGTTCGTCAGCCCTGTCCAGGCAGCCACCTGCCACAGCACGAGCAGCGCCGTGACGCTGATGACTCCGAGCACGGGCTCCCACTCGCCCCGCCGAACCCAGGCCAGAGCCGCGTCCCGCGGGTTCCTGCTGCGCCGCTTCGGAGTTGCCGACTCGTCGGACTTCACTGTCATGCTCTTGCCCTTCGGCTGCTGATCGTTCGCTGACGCGCGCGGCTCAGGGGTGGACGGTGGCGTGGACCGGCGGGGACACTCATGCCGATCCTCAGACGGTGGTGCGAGCGCGCGCGTCGGCGGCGCCGGTCTCGAAGTGACGCCCCTGCACCGCCAGCTCGGCCATCTGCTCGTGGTCGGCCGGCCAGAAGCCGAGATCGGTGCCGAACCACGGCCTGCGGAGCTTCAGCTCCGGCAGACCAAGGCTGCTCCACAGGGTGACGGCCTGCTCCATGTGCTCCTGCCGCGGCAGTGAGGTGGGCGGATAGGGCCACTTGCGGGTCGCGTCGATGAACAGCAGCTGCGAGCGACTGGGGGCATCGGTGCCGAAGGCGCGCGCATCCCCGTCTGCGGGCGAGGCCACCGAAGGGTCGATGGGCTGCTCGACGATGGGGACGACCTGGGTATCGCGACCGGGCTGCATGCGGAACGCGATCGCCCAGTTCACCGACTCCGCGTCGTGCGGGTCGATGTCATCGTCGACGACGACGAGCATCTTGCCGAACTGCTCCATCTTCTCCAGGAAGGCTGCGAGCATCGCCGGTCCCTGACCAGGGGTCGGCTTGGCCACCTGGATCACGATCAGGCCCCAGGACGCCGCGGACTCGTGGATCGCGACGTCCGTCACGTTGCTGAAACCGGCGTCCACGGTGAGCTGCTTGCGCAGGATGCTCTCGCGCCCCACCTTGCGGAGCATGCTGCTCTCGCTGGGCGGGAACTGGCTGATGAACGAGACGTAGACAGCGTCGCGCCTGTGCGTGATGCACGTGACGTCCATGTAGGAGGCCAGCGCACCCTTGGCCACATAGCCCGGGAACTCGCCGAACGGGCCTTCCGGCTCGAGCTGGTCGGTCGGGATGACGCCCTCGATGACGATCTCGGCGTTCGCCGGCACCAGCAGGTCGTTGGTCCGGCAGCGCACGAGCTCGACCGGGTGCTGGGCCAGGCCACCGGCGACCGCGTACTCCTCCACATCCTTGGGGATCTTGCTCACCGCGGTGTAGGAGATGCTCGGCGGCACGCCGATCACCACTGCCACGGGCATCGGCTCGCCTCGGTCACGGTACTTCTGCCAGTGCAGCTTCAGGTGCTGGTGGGCCGCCGCGGTGAAGCAGCCGAGACGGTCCTCGGACTTGACCTGGCCGCGATAGTTCCCCACGTTGTAGAGCCCGCTGTCCGGGTCACGCGTCACCCAGTGCGACGCCGTGGTGTAGGGGGCGTTGTCGAAGCCCGGTGTGGAGATCGGCACCGGCAGTGCGCCCAGGCCGCCGCTCGCACGCAAGGCGTCGCCCTCGAGGACCACCTCGTGCACGGGCGCGTTCTCCACGACGACCGGCGCCACCGGATTGCTCTGCGCGAACCTCCAACGGTCCGAGATCTCCTCCGGACTGCACTGCATGCCCAGCGCGTAGATCCTGCGTGACGCCGCGACCAGCCCCACGGCGACCGGGAAGCCGTAGCGCCGGCCGGAGCTGTCCACGACGTTGGTGAACAGGAACGCCTTGCGCTCGCTCTCGGGCAGACCCCGGAACTGCAGCCGCACCAGCGGGTGCAGCTCGGTGTCCTTGTTCACCGGATGGTCGATCTCGACGAGCAGATCGTGGTCGCGCAGGGCCTGGATGTGCTCACGCAGGTCGCGGTAGTACGCCGGAGCGTCGTTCACCATTGATGTGCTCCTGGCTCGAGGGTGCGGGGGAACGACGTCATCCGGCTGATCCGGCTCACCGCTGGAGCTGCTCCAGCATGCTCAGGTCGAAGTGCGACGTCAGCTCCTCGACCGTGACCGCGCGTCCCAGCGCCTTGCCGTCGAGCTCGGCCTCCTTGGCCAGCATCTCGTCGGTCGGCGTCAGGTCCTCGAGCACGGTCGGCTTGAGGTAGTCGTACAGGCTGACAGCCTCCTGCTCCCCGAACTTCAGCGCGTCCTGGAAGGCCTGCTGCGTCTCCTTCGGGTTCTCGAGCAGGAAGGTCGTGGCGTCGCGTGCCGCGCAGAGCAGGCGCTGCACGAGCTCGGGGTCCTTCTGCAGCAGGTCGTCCGAGACGGCCATGCCCGTGTTCGGCGCCCGGACCAGCTCGTCCGGCGCCACGATGACGCGCAGCTTCGGGTTGTCCTTGGTCAGCCGGAGCGCGACGTCCAGGTTGAGGATCGCGGCGTCAGCCCGCCCGGTCTGCAGCAGAGCGCTACGCGTCGGCTCATCAGCGACGTTGATGATCGTGATGTCCTTCTTGGCGTCGATGTCGTGCTCGGCCAGGTACTCCGCGAGCACGACGGCCGGCGACGACGTCGGGTTGCTGGTGACGATGCGCTTGCCGCGAAGGTCCTCGATCGAGGTCACGGACTCGTCCGCGATGATGGCGAACGTCGGGCGGTCGGTGGTGACCGCCACGACCGACACCGGGTTGCCCTCGAGCGCCGCCCGGACGGTCGAGCCGATGTTGGCCGTGAAGTGGGCGTCGCCCTTGATGAGGGCGCTGGCCAGGGTTGGCGGCGCGAGGTTCACGCGCTCCACGGCGAGCCCGTAGGTGTCGTAGATCCCCGCCGCGTCCGCGACGTAGGAGTTCCAGGTGGGGGCACCTTCGGAGATCTGCGCGAGGCGCACCTGCTGGGTCGAGCCCGCATCCTGCAGGTCGGCGCACGTGACGCCGCCGGCGTCGGAGGGAGCGGCGGCGGCCGCGGCCGGCGCGGCTTCGTCGGAGCCGCAGGCAGACAGGGTCAGCGCAAGTGCCACGCTCAGCGCCACCGTGAGCGGGTGGCGGGCGCAGCGGACCGGAGATCCGGGAGTGGGACGGGTGAGCTGCATCAGCAGATGCCCCTTCGTGAGTCGACCGCTACGAGCCGGCCGGAACCGCTCGACGGCGCCGTCCGGCGCCGTGCGCGCAGTTACCCACGCGGCTGCTCCCGCTGGTACCGGCCGTACCACTGGCCGGAACAGAACGGATCGGCCGGCGGACGTCCCGACCCAGCCCGGGGCTACCCGTCGACCAGCCCGGTACGGGCAAAGGCGCTGTAGGAGGGGGAAATCGTGGCGGTGGGGCCAACCCTCGATGCCACCGCGTCCAGCGTCTTGAGCCCGTCACCGGTGTTGAGCAGCACCGTCTCGGCACCCGGGTCGATCTGGCCGCGCTCGAGCAGCTGCCGGAGCGTCGCCACGGTGACCCCGCCAGCGGTCTCGGCGAACACGCCCTCCGTGGAGGCGAGCAGCTGGATGCCTTCCACCACCTGCTCGTCGCTCACGTGACCCATTGCGCCGCCCGTGCGCCTGACGGAGTCCAGCGCGTACAGGCCGTCCGCGGGGTTGCCGATCGCCAGCGAGCGGGCGATCGTCGACGGCCGCACCGGCTTGACGGTGTCCCAACCGTTCTCGAAGGCGGTGGCGATGGGCGAGCAGCCGGTGGCCTGAGCTCCGTAGATCTTCCAGGGCGAGGCCTCGACGAGCCCGAGCCGGGACAGCTCCCCGAACGACTTGTCCACCTTGGTCAGCAGCGACCCGGATGCCATGGGGATGATGACCTGCTGCGGGATGCGCCAGCCGAGCTGCTCAACGAGCTCGTAGCCGAGGGTCTTGCTGCCCTCGGCGTAGTAGGGCCGGACATTGACGTTGACGAACGCCCAGTCCTCGTTCTCCGCGATCTCACTGCACAGCCGGTTCACGTCGTCGTAGTTGCCCTCGACGGCTACGAGCGTCTGCCCGTAGACCGCTGTCTGCACGACCTTTCCCTGCTCGAGGTCGTTGGGGATGAACACGACAGCGCGCAGGCCGGCGCGCGTGGCGTGAGCGGCGACCGAGTTGGCGAGGTTGCCGGTGGAGGCGCACGAGACCGTGGTGTAGCCGAAGGCGCGCGCGGCCGACAGCGCGACCGACACGACGCGGTCCTTGAACGAGTGCGTCGGGTTGGCGCTGTCGTCCTTGACCCACAGCTTCTTCATGCCGAGGGCGGCGGCGAGGTTCCTGGCCTCGCGCAGCGGCGTCATGCCAGCGTCGAGGCTGACGCGGGTCGCCTCGTCCTGACCGGCCGGCAGCAAGCCGGCGTAGCGCCACATGCTCTGCGGTCCGGCCTCGATGGAGGCGCGGGTGACCAGGCGCAGCTTGTCCTCGTCGTAGCCGACCTCGAGCGGCGCGAAGCACATCTCGCAGACGTGCACCGGCGCGAGGGCCACCTCGTGGCCGCACTCGCGGCAGACGAGGGCGCGGGCGGGGCTGGCGGCGAAGGCGGCAGGGACGGCGATCGTGGTCATTCGGTGTCTCCTCATCTTCCCCGCGCTTCCGCGGGACGGAATTGGCACCTGGCGCAGTCGCGCTGGTTGCCGGGGCGTCGTCGGGCCGTGTCCCTGGTGCCCCTCGGGATGAGCGTGCTGTGCAGTTGTGGGCTCAAGTCTAGGGGACGCCGAAGGTCTAGCCTCCGGCGACGTGACCGCCCCGCTGCTGCTGGCCTCCAATCGGGGGCCGCTCTCGTACGGCGAGGACGGCTCCGCGCGGCGCGGCGGCGGCGGGCTCATCTCCGCCGTCGGCAGCGGCGGGAGCGAGGCAGTGTGGGTGTGCGCCGCGCTGTCGGACGCGGACCGACGGGCGGCGCGGGCCGCACCGGGTGGTCGCGTCGCGTCCGGGGTGCAGCTGCTCGACCTCGACCCGGTCACGTTCGACCGGGCCTACAACGGCGTCGCCAACTCCACCTTGTGGTTCGTCGCGCACCTGCTCTACGACACGGCCAGCGCGCCGGTGTTCGACGCGCGGAGCCGGCGCGAGTGGCTGGCCTACCGCGACTACGGCGCCGCCTTCGCCGGTGCGCTGGCGGAGGCCGCGGCGCCGGGGGCGGCCGTGCTGGTGCAGGACTACCACCTGGCGCTCACCCCGCTGCAGCTGCGCGAGCGGCGCCCCGACCTGCGGATCGGGCACTTCAGCCACACCCCGTGGGCGCCACCGGAGTACTTCTGCCTCCTGCCCGACGACGTCGCCACCGAGGTGCTGCGCGGGATGCTGGGGGCCGACGCGCTCGGCTTCCACTCGGCCCGCTGGGCGGACGCCTTCGCGCGCTGCTGCGGCGAGGTGCTCGGTGCCTCGTACGCCGACGGGTGCATCTCGTACGAGGGCCGCACGACGCGGGTCTCGGTGCACCCGCTGGGCGTCGACGCGGGCGAGCTGCGGGCGAGGTCGGCGCAGGACGACGTGCAGGCGCGGCTGCCGGTCCTGCGCGAGCTGGTCGGCGACCGGCAGCTGCTCCTGCGGATCGACCGCACCGAGCTGAGCAAGAACATCGTGCGCGGGCTGGAGGCCTACCGCTCGCTGCTGCGCGACCGGCCGCAGTGGCGCGGGCGGGTCGTGCACCTGGCCTTCGCCTACCCGTCGCGGCACGACCTGCCGGAGTACCGCGAGTACACCGGTGCGGTGCAGCGGGTGGCCCGCGAGGTCAACGAGGAGTTCGCCACCGACGGCTGGCTGCCGGTGCACCTGGAGGTGCGCGACGACTACGCCCGCTCGCTCGCGGCGTACGCGCTGGCCGACGTCCTGCTCGTGAACCCCTTGCGGGACGGCATGAACCTGGTCGCCAAGGAGGGACCGGTCCTGTCCGAGCGCGGCCTGTCGCTGGTGCTCTCGCGGCAGGCCGGCGCGGCCGACGAGCTGGGGCCCTGGGCGCACCTGGTCAACCCCTTCGACGTGGCGCAGACGGCAGAGGCGCTGCACGCCGCGCTGTCGGAGTCGCCGGCGCTGCGGGCCTCGCGGACCGCCTCGCTGGCGTCGGCCGCGACCGCGCTGCCGCCGTCTGCCTGGCTGCAGGCGCAGCTCGACGCCCTACCCTCCGCAGGGTGCTGACCCTCACCGCCGTCCTGCGCAGCTCGGCGCGCTACGACCGGCACGGCATCGTCCGACTGCCCCTGCAGGCGCTGTCCGGCCTGGGCGTGCAGGACGGCGGCGTCGTGCTCCTGCGCGGCGCCCGGACCACCGGCGCCGTCGCGGTCATCGCGCCGCTGGACGGGGGAGCCGGCGAGGTGCTGTGCGACGAGCTGGTGCTGTCGAACCTCGGCCTGCGCGACGGCGACACCGTGGTCGTGGAGGCGCACCCGCGGGTGGAGGCAGCCCGCATCACCGTCACCGGGCCGGACCAGGTCAGCCGCACGATCGACCCCGCGGTGCTGCGGACCGCCTTGCTGGGCAAGGTCGTCATGGCCGGTGACCAGGTGTCGCTGCGCCCGTCCGACCTCGCGCCGCCCGTCGACTTCGCCCGGCTGCGCGCGTCGCTGACCGCGGGTCTCGGCGCGGGGTGGACGTCGCAGATCCTGCACGTCACCGACGTCGAGCCGGCCGGACCGGCGATGGTGACGATGGGCACCGTCGTCGGCTGGCAGGGCGGCACGATGACGACCGGCGACGCCACGCCCGCACCTCGGCCCTCCGCGGCGGCCGCGCCGCCAGCAGCGCGAACCCTGGCGGACCTGCCCGGGCTGGAGAGCCAGGCGGCGTCGCTCAAGGAGTGGCTGGACCTCGGCTTCCACCACCGCGACCTGCTGGCCCGCCTCGGGGCGTCGCCCGGCATGGGTGTCCTCGTGACCGGCGCGAGCGGCTCCGGCAAGGCGGCGCTGGTCGAAGCGGTGGCGCACGAGGTGGGCGCGAAGCTGCTGCACCTCTGGGCGCCGACGCTTGCGGCGATGGAGACCAACGCGGCGGCCAAGCAGCTGGTGGACACCCTCGCCCGCGGCACCCGGGAGTCCCCCGCCGTCGTGCTGCTCGTCGATGTGGAGGCCCTTGCGCCGCGGGAGGGCGGTGGCCCGCTGCTGCCGATCCTGCTCACCGCGATCCGCGACACCGTGCGTGACGGTCGGGCCGCCGTCCTCTGCACGACCGCGCATCCGGAGCGGGTCGCCACCGCGCTGCGCGAGCCCGGGACGCTCGACCACGAGCTGGCCATCCCGCTGCCGGACCGCGCGCAGCGGCTGCGCCTGCTGGAGGTGACGACGCGGTCGGTACCGCTGGCGGAGGACGTCGCCCTGGACGAGGTTGCCGGCCGCACACCGGGTTTCGTCGCCGCGGACGTGCTGGCGCTGGTGCGCGAGGCCGGCCTGCGTGCCGCGGCGCGGCAGAAGGGCCAGCAGTCACCGACCCTGTCCGCGACCGACTTCGACGCCGCGCTGGACGTGGTGCGGGCCACCTCCATGGAGGGCGCCTCCCTCGACCTGGCCAGCCTGACGCTGGACGACGTCGGGGACATGTCCGAGGTCAAGGCCTCGCTCACCGAGGCGGTCCTGTGGCCGCTGAACTACCCGGACACCTTCAGCCGGCTCGGGGTCGCGCCGCCCCGCGGCGTGCTGCTCTACGGGCCGCCCGGATGCGGGAAGACCTTCCTGGTCAAGGCGATCGCCGGGTCGGGCCAGGCGAACGTCCTGTCCGTCAAGGGCGCTGAGCTGCTGAGCAAGTGGGTCGGCGAGAGCGAGCGGGCGGTGCGCGAGCTGTTCCGCCGGGCCCGCGAGTCGGCGCCCTCCATCGTCTTCCTCGACGAGGTGGACGCGCTCGCCCCGGTGCGCGGGCAGTCCAGCGACGGCGGCACCACCGACCGGGTCGTGGCCTCGCTGCTGACCGAGCTCGACGGCGTCGAGTCCCTGCGCGACGTCGTCGTCATCGGCGCGACCAACCGGCCGGACCTCGTCGACCCGGCGATGCTCCGGCCCGGCCGGCTCGAACGGCTGGTCTTCGTGCCACCGCCGGACGCCGACGCCCGCGGCGACATCCTGCGGGCTGCCGCCAGGTCCGTCCCCCTCGCCGATGACGTCGACCTCACCGAGGTCGGCCGACGCACCGAGGGCTTCTCCGCCGCCGACTGCGCGGCGCTGGTCCGCGAGGCAGCGCTCACGGCCATGCGCGAGTCGATGGCTGCCACGACGGTGACGGCGGCGCACCTGGAGGCGGCGCTCTCGGTGGTGCGCCCGTCGCTCGACCCGGCGCAGGTGGCGGCACTGGCGTCGTACGCCGAGCGCCGCGCCGCCCGCTAGTTCCACACCCTGCGCCGATCATGCAGTTGTGGCACGCCGGCCACGCTCAGCGCGTGTGCCACAACTGCATGATCGGCGACTACAGCAGGGTGCTGAGGAGGTCCACCACACCGGCGGGGCCGTCGACCACGACGTCGGCCCGTGCGCGCAGCTCGGCCGGGCCCTCGTCGCTGCCGCTGCACACGGTCACGCCGACCACTCCCGCAGCGCGCAGCTCGTCGACGGCGTCGTACGCCGCCAGATCGCCGAGGTCGTCACCGGCGAACAGCACCGCCGCCGGCAGCGGCTCGCACAGCGAGAGCAGTGCGGCGCGCTTGTCGTAGCCGGCCGGGCGCAGCTCCAGCACCAGCCGTCCGCGGTGCACCTCGAGCCCGCCGGCCGCGGCGGTCACCGGCGCCTCCAGCCGCTGCAGCGCGCCGGTCGGGTCGGCGCACCGGCGGGTGTGCACGACCAGCGACAGCCCCTTGTCCTCGAGCTCGGCGCCTTCTGCTGCCAGCACCTGAGGCAGGGCGGCGCGGGCCGTGGCGACCGCCGGCAGCTCGTCGGGGCTGGTGAGCGTGCCGCCGGACCACCGCTGCGCGCCGTACTGCCCCAGCACCACCAAGCCGGGCACGGACTGCAGCCCGGCCAGCTGCACGACGACGTCCGCCGGCCGACCGGTCACCAGGGCGAGCGCGCGCACGCGGGGCGCCAGCGCCTGCAGGACCTCCACGGCGCCGAGCGCCGGCACAGCCTCTGACGGCCGGTCCACGATCGGCGCAAGGGTGCCGTCGTAGTCCAGCGCGAGCACCGCGTCCGCCAGGCGGGAGCGCAGGTCTGCTAGCACGGGCAGCCTCAGCCGCGGAAGTCCCGCGTCACCACGACGACCAGGCCGCGGGCGGGCAGCGTCGCGAAGCGCGGTCGCACCCGGACCACCTCGTCGAAGCGATCGGCGAAGGCGCGGGCAGCGGCCTGCTGGCCGGCCTCGTAGTACACCGTCGTGGACGGGATCTTGCCGCGGAAGTTGCCGGTGCGGGCCACCGGCCAGCCGCCCCGTCGAAAGACCGCGGCGGCGGTGTCCGCCAGCCCTTCGATGCGCGAGTTGTTCAGCACGATCACCGGTACCTCGGCGGCGGCCGGACCGGCCGGGGCGGGGACAGGCGGCGCGACAGCGACCACGGACGGCACTACGGCGGGCGCGGGGGCCGGAGGGTCGACCGGAGCGGTCTCGGCCTCGGGCTGCGTCGCCAGCTCCTGTGCGGGGGCCGCGGCGGCTGCCGGCGGCTCCTGCACGACCGGCCCGAGCCCGTCGGAG
>JAOPWK010000183.1 GCA_025965735.1 Frankiales bacterium | reverse complement strand
AGCCGGCCGGGCTCAGGAGGCGAGCAGCTCCGTGACGGGCAGCGCGCTGTCGGCGGGCAGGTCGAGCGCGCTCGGAGCCACCCCGGCGGCGACCAGCCGCGCGCCCAGCGCCGCCACCATCGCGCCGTTGTCGGTGCACAGGCCCGGGCGCGGCACCCGCAGCACGAGGCCTGCGGCGTCGCACCGCTCCTGGGCCAGCGCACGCAGCCGCGAGTTGGCCGCGACGCCGCCGCCGATGAGCAGGCTGCCGACCCCGTGCTCGGTGCAGGCCCGCACCGCCTTGGCGGTCAGCACGTCGCAGACCGCCTCCTGGAAGGACGCGCAGACGTCGGCGACCGGCACCGGTTCGCCGGTCGCCTGCTTGGCCTCGACCCAGCGCGCGACGGCGGTCTTGAGGCCGCTGAACGACACGTCGAACGACTGCTCGCGGAGCATGCTGCGCGGGAAGGTGATGGCCTCGCGGTCGCCCTCGCGCGCCTGCCGGTCCACGACGGGGCCGCCCGGGAAGCCGAGCCCGAGCAGGCGGGCCACCTTGTCGAAGGCCTCCCCCGCGGCGTCGTCGACGGTGGCGCCGAGCGGCGTCATCGTCGCGGTCACGTCGTCCACCATCAGCAGGCTGGAGTGCCCGCCGGAGACGAGCATCGCGACCGTCGGCTCCGGCAGCGCGCCGTGCTCGAGCACGTCCACCGCGACGTGCGCGGCGAGGTGGTTCACGCCGTAGAGCGGGACGCCGAGCGCGAGCGAGTACGCCTTGGCGGCAGCCACTCCCACGAGCAGTGCGCCCGCCAGGCCCGGCCCGGCGGTGACGGCCACCGCGTCGAGGTCGCTCAGCCGTACGCCGGCGGTCTCCAGCGCCCGGTGCACGGTGGGCACCATCGCCTCGAGGTGCGCCCGACTGGCCACCTCGGGAACGACGCCGCCGAAGCGGGCGTGCTCGTCCACGCTGCTGGCCACCGCGTCGGCGAGCAGCGTGGTGCCTCGGACGATCCCGACGCCGGTCTCGTCGCAGGAGGTCTCGATCCCGAGGACCAGCGGCTCGTCCGGCACCGGCCCAGCCTACGGAGCAGCGTCAGGAGCGGCGGGTGAGCACCAGCGCATCGACGCCGCCGGGGTAGTAGCCGCGCCGCACACCGGACTGCGCGAAGCCGTGCCGCGCGTACAGCCGCTGCGCCGGCTCGTTGTCCGCGCGCACCTCCAGCGACACCACCCGCTGGCGCCGGCGGTCGGCCTCCTCCAGCAGCTCGGTCAGCAGCAGCGCGCCGACGCCCTGACCCTGTGCGGCAGGCGCCACGGCCATCGTCTGCACGAAGGCCTCGTCCGGGTAGTCGCACAGCCCGGCGTAGCCGACCAGCGCCGAACCGTCGACCGCGACGACGTAGTGGCGGGTGTCGAGCTGGCCGAGCTCGGACCAGAACAGCCGCGCGCTCCACGGCTCCGGCTGGAACAGCTCCTGCTCGATCGGCAGGACCTGGTCCAGGTGCCACCAGCGGAAGCGCTGCAGGGTGAGCGTCACGGCGTCACCACGAGGCGGGCTCTGTGGTGGTGCTGCCGTGCCGCAGCGACACCTTGTGCAGCAGGTCGCCGCTGCGCAGGTGCACCTCGTCGTCCAGCCGCCCCAGCCACTCCGCCTCGGGGCCGAGGTGCTCGCTCTCCCAGGCCAGGCCGGCCGCGTCGTAGGCCGACAGCCGGTCGTCATCCAGCAGCAGCGCGAGCCCGAGCTCGGCGTGCGGGTCGTACCGCCGCACGGCCGGCCGGTCGAGCCGCGTCCACGCGTCCGGGTCGCGGGTGTCCACGAGGTACGGCCCGCCGCCGACGGAGACGAACAGCGTCGAGGGCTCGGGCCACGAGGCGATGAGCGAGAGCCGACCGGCCGTCAGGTCGCTGGCGAACACTCCGGTCCACACCCGCCCGGTGGCGGCGTTGATGCGCAGCCACGCGCCGTCGTGGCCGCCGTCGCGGCGGGCGCCGGGGTAGTAGACCCGCTCCTTGACCTTGCTCATCCCGCGCAGCCTGCGCTCGTGCGCGACCTCGTAGTCGTGCGGGAACGCGTCCAGCCAGAGCGGGGTGTCCCCGCTCATGCGGTCACTCGCTTGACCGCCCCCGGCTCCACCGCGTCGGGCCGCCGCAGGTAGAGCGGCGTGAGGGGGTCGGACGGCGCGCCGGCCAGCACCCGGTCGGCCGCCCGCGCGACGAGCAGCCGCAGCGACGGGTGCAGCGGCTCCGCCGCCTCGGCCCCCAGCAGCGGTGCGCCGGCACCGACCAGCGGCACGCCCGCCGGCAGCAGGGCCAGCACGTCCGCCGGCCGTCCCACGGACGGCCCGTCTACCCGGGTGCCCCCCTCGTACCGCGCCCAGTAGACCTCCTTGCGCCGGGCGTCGGCGACCACCACGACGGCCCCTGCGGCCATGGCGTCCAGTGAGCAGACGCCGTAGGCCGGGATGCCGCGCGCGTCGGCGATCGCCGCCGCGGTCATCAGCCCGACGCGCAGCCCGGTGAAGGGTCCCGGCCCGGTGCCGACCACGACGGCGTCCGGCTGCCCGCCCGCCAGCACCTCCTGGACGCCCTGCGCGAGCAGCTCCCCGTGCCGCCGCGCGTCGACGACCACCCGCTCGGCGAGCACCTGGACGGTCCCCTCCGCCACGCGCACCAGCGCGGCCGAGACCGCCGGCGACGAGGTGTCGAGAGCCAGGACCTGCACGTTCTGGAGACTACGGCCGGGTTCGGGCCTTACCGTCGTCTCCTCGGCGGTGGAGGGGGGCTCCAGCCGGGTCCCGTGCTGGCCGAACACGACAGGGACCCGCACGACGACGGCAGGAGTGGCGTGGAGCCGCACGACCTCCAGCGCACCCTGCGCCGGCTCGAGCCAGGGGGGTGGCTGGACAGCGCCCGCCGCTTCGCCACGTCGCTGCGCGGGGCCGGCCACGAGCCGGGCCGGCTGCTCGTCGTCGGCACGCCGGAGGAGGAGCCCTGGCACCTCACGGCGCACCTGTCTGACGCGGCGCGCTGGCGGAGCCTGCCCTCGCTGCAGCCCACCCTCGTCCGCTGGCAGGTCCCGGTCGGCGCGCCCGCGCACCTGTCCGTCACCATGGACGCCGTGCACACCGCCGGACGCGGCACCACCGTCCTGGTCGCCTCCCCCACGGCGGCCGACGACCGGCTGCTCGAGCGGCTCGACGACGCGCGGCGCGGCGGCGCGACGCTGTTCGCGCTGCACCCCGGCGCCGGCCCGCTCGACGAGCTCGCGCACGAGTCGCTTCCGCTCCCGCGCGTCATGCCGGCGCTCGCGGGGTTCGAGACCGCCAGCCACGTCCTGACCACCGCGACCGACGTGCGTCGACGCAGCCTGCCGTGGCGGAGGCGCGCATGACCACCGCCGTCGCCGAGAACCGCTGGCACGCAAGGCCGTACGCGGCGAGCGCGCTGCGCGTTGTGCTGCTGGCCGTACCTCTCCTCGCCTCCTCCGCCGCCGTCTACGGGCTGGCCCGATGGCTGCCCGCGGACGCTGCGACCAGCTGGTGGGGACTGGGCGCGATGCTCGCGCTCGGCCTGCTGGTCGCCGTCGGCGTCGAGCGCGGCACCCGCCGGCTGCTGCCGATCGCGCTGCTGCTCAAGCTCTCGATGATCTTCCCGGACCGCGCGCCCTCGCGGCTCCGGCTGGCCCGAGCCGCCGCCACCCGGCCGCGGGAGGAGCTGGTCTGGCCCGGCCGCACGCTCGAGCCGGCCACCACGACCGACCTGGTGCTCGCGCTCATCGGCGCGCTCGGCGCCCACGACCGCCGCACCCGCGGGCACAGCGAGAGGGTCCGCCTGCTCTGCGACGTGCTGGCCGTCGAGATCGGCCTGGACGAGCACGACCGCGACCGGCTGCGCTGGTCCGCGCTGCTGCACGACGTGGGCAAGGTGGAGGTGTCCTCCCGGATCCTCAACAAGCCGACCCGGCTCGACGAGGCGGAGTTCGACGAGGTCCGCCTGCACCCGGCCGCCGGCGCCGCCCTCGCCACCCCGCTGCTGCCCTGGCTGGGCACGTGGGGCGACGGCATCCTGGACCACCACGAGCGCTTCGACGGGACCGGCTACCCCCACGGCAAGGCGGGGGACGAGATCTCCGAGGCCGGCCGGCTCATCGCGGTGATCGACGCCTTCGAGACCATGACGGCGGCCCGGCCGTACAAGAAGGCGATGGCCACCCGCGCCGCGCGCGAGGAGCTGGCGCGCTGCGCCGGCAAGCACTTCGACCCGCTCTACGTGCGCGCGTTCCTGGCCGTCTCGCTGCCGCGGCTGCTCTGGGCGATGGGCCCGGTCAGCTTCGTGCTCCAGCTGCCGTTCCTGTCCTCGCTGGCGCAGTCCGGGCTGCGCGCCGGCACGACGGTCCCGCAGGCGGCCGGAGCGCTCGCCGCGGGCGCTGCCGGCGCCGCGGTCATCGCC
>JAOPWK010000148.1 GCA_025965735.1 Frankiales bacterium | reverse complement strand
GCCTCACCCTCGTCGCGATGGAGCTGCGCACGCTGGACCGCGCCTCTGCGGAGGAGCACTACGGCGAGCACAAGGAGCGCCCGTTCTTCGGCGAGCTGGTCGAGTTCATCACCGGCGGCCCGCTCGTCGCGCTCGTCGTCGAGGGGCCGCACGCCGTCGCCGGCACCCGTCGCCTCATGGGCGTCACCAACCCGGTCGAGGCCACGCCGGGCTCGATCCGCGGCGACTACGCCCTCGAGATCGGCCAGAACCTGGTGCACGGCAGCGACTCCGTGGAGTCCGCCAAGCGCGAGATCGGCATCTTCTTCCCGAACCTCTAGCCCGTCCCGCCGGCCCCGGTGCAGCGCTGCTGCCCGGGGCCGCGCTGTTCCCGCAGGACCCCGTCCCGCCACTAGGCTGGCGCCCCGCACGCACCACCCGGAAGGCCGTTCCAGCCATGTCGAGCACGACGCAGCGAGACGCCGCATGAGCGGGGGCTCGATGTCGTTCCTCGGCCGCGACCTGGCCGTCGACCTCGGCACGGCGAACACGCTGGTCTACGTGCGCGGTCGCGGCATCGTCCTGAACGAGCCGAGCGTGGTGGCGATCGACACCAAGACCGGCGGGATCGTCGCGGTCGGCACCGAGGCCAAGCGGATGATCGGGCGCACGCCCGCGAACATCGTCGCGATCCGGCCGCTGCGCGACGGCGTAATAGCCGACTTCGACACGACCGAGCGGATGCTCCGCTACTTCATCCAGAAGGTGCACAAGCGTCGCCACTTCGCCAAGCCGCGCATCGTCGTCTGCGTCCCCAGCGGCATCACCGGCGTCGAGCAGCGCGCGGTCAAAGACGCCGGCTACCAGGCCGGTGCGCGGCGGGTCTACATCATCGAGGAGCCGATGGCCGCGGCGATCGGCGCCGGCCTGCCGGTGCACGAACCGACCGGCAACATGGTCGTGGACATCGGCGGGGGCACCACCGAGGTGGCGGTCATCAGCCTCGGCGGCATCGTCACGAGCATGTCCATCCGCACCGGCGGCGACGAGCTCGACCAGGCGATCATCTCCTACGTCAAGAAGGAGTACTCCCTGATGCTCGGGGAGCGCACCGCCGAGGACATCAAGATGGCCATCGGGTCGGCGTTCCCGATGCCGGACGAGCCGGTGGCGGAGATCCGCGGACGCGACCTCGTCTCCGGCCTGCCGAAGACGATCGTGGTCAGCGCGGAGGAGATCCGCAAGGCGATCGAGGAGCCGGTCAACTCGATCATCGACGCGGTGAAGACGACGCTGGACCGGTGCCCGCCGGAGCTGTCCGGCGACGTGATGGACCGCGGCATCGTCCTCACCGGCGGCGGCGCCCTGCTCGGAGGTCTGGACGAGCGGCTGCGCCACGAGACCGGCATGCCGGTGCACATCGCGCCCCAGCCGCTGGACTCGGTGGTGATCGGGACCGGCAAGTGCGTCGAGGAGTTCGAGGCCCTCAAGCAGGTCCTGATCTCCGAGCCGCGGGGCCGCTAGTCCGTGCGCGGACCTCGGCTCCTGCTCCTCCTGCTGCTGCTCACGGCGTTCACGCTGACGGTCCTCGACGTGCGAGCGCAGCCGTTCGGAGCGCTGCGGGACGGTGCCGACGCTGTGCTCGGACCGGCGCAGCGCGCGGTCGGGAGCGGCGCCCGCGGCCTCGGGGGGGTCTTCGGCGGCGGAGCCGACCAGGACGAGCTGAAGCGGCTGCGGGACGAGAACGCCCGACTGCGGGGCGATCTCGTACGCGGCGCCGGTGACCGCCGCCGGGCCGACGAGCTCGACCGGCTGCTCGCCCTCGCCGATGCCGGCACCTACCCGGTCGTGCCCGCGCAGGTCACCGCGCTGGGCTCCGCGTTCGGCTTCGAGCTGACCGTCACGATCGACGCCGGCAGCCGCGACGGCGTGCAGCCCGGCCAGACCGTCGTCAACGGCGACGGCCTCGTCGGCCGCACCACCCGCGTCGGCCCGTTCACCAGCACGGTCCTGCTCGTCACCGACCCCGGCTTCACCGTCGGCGCGCGGCTGACGCGCGAGGGCACCGTCGGACTCGCGACCGGCGACGGCGACGGCGGCATGACGTACGAGCTGGTCGAGGGCGGTCGCGTCGCCGTCGACGACGCGCTGCTGACCACGGGTTCCCAGACGTTCGTACCGGGGGTCCCGGTCGGGCGCGTGACACGGGTGGACCCCGCCGGTGCGCTCGTCACCACCGCGGACGTGCAGCCCTTCGTGCGCGTCGCGGCACTGGACGTGGTCGGCGTGGTGACCAGCCCTCCGCGCAGCACCCCGCGCGTCCCGATCCCACCGAGGTGAGGCGGTTCCTGCTGGGCGCGGCGGCCGTCATCACCGCGCTGCTCGTCCAGTCGGCGGTGCTCGCGCGACTGCCGCTGCCGGGCGGGCCGCCCGACCTGCTGCTCGTCCTCGTGGTGGCCTTCGCGCTGGTGGAGGGACCGCTGTCCGGCACGGTCACCGGGTTCGTCAGCGGGCTGCTGGCCGACCTCGGCAGCGACCACCAGCTCGGCCGCACCGCCCTGGTCTACGCCCTCGTCGGCTACCTCGCCGGGCTGCTCCACGACGACCGCCCGCGCTCGCCGCTGCTGCCCCTCGCGACGGTCGCCGCGAGCGCGGCCGGGGCCGTCTGCGCGTACGCCGTCGAGGGCCTGTTGCTGGGCGATCCGCGCATCACGGGCTCCGCGTTCTGGCGCTCGCTGGGCGGCACGGTCACCTACTCTGTGCTCCTCACCCCGCTCGTCGTCCCGGTCGTCGGGGCCCTCGTCCGCAGGCTGCATCCGGAGCCGTTCAGGAGGTGACCCGCGCGTGAGCAGGCGGGCCGACCTCCGGCTGTTCGTGCTCCGCGTGGTTGTCGTCGCGATGCTCGCGACGCTGTTCGGCCGGCTGTGGTTCCTGCAGGTCGTCGGTGGCGAGGAGTACGCCGAGGCGGCCAGTGCGAACCGCGTCCGCGAGGTGGTCCAGCCCGCCCCGCGCGGCGAGGTCTTCGACGTCCGCGGCACGCCGCTGGTGCGCAACCGCACCGCGCTGGTGGTCTCGGTGGACCGCAGTGCCGTGGTGCGCCAGCCCGACGGGGGGCGGGCCGTCCTCGAGCGGCTGGGCACGGTCCTCGACCGCCCCGCGGACGTGCTGCGCCAGGAGATCCGCCCGTGCGGCGGCGGCGTGCAGCCGCCCTGCTGGCGCGGCTCGCCGTACCAGCCGGTGCCTGTCGCGGAGTTCGACGCGGGTGACCGCGCGGGGCTGATGAAGGTGCTGCAGATCGAGGAGCGCCGCGAGGACTTCAGCGGCGTGACCGCCGAGTTCGCCGCGGTTCGCGACTACCCGAAGCGCACGCTCGGCGCGCACGTCCTGGGCTACCTCGGGCCGATCAGCCTGGAGGAGGTGGGCAGTCCGCAGTACGAGGGCGTCCAGCCGAGCTCGCTGGTCGGCCGCGCCGGCGTCGAGGCCTCGTACGACCAGGAACTGCGCGGCCGCGACGGCGTGGAGCGGCTGATCGTCGACCACGTCGGCGCCGTCACGGGCAGCGACGGCGAGACGGCTCCGCGTGCGGGTGATGCGCTCGTGCTGTCGCTCGACGCGAAGGTGCAGCAGGTCGTGGAGCAGGCGCTGCAGCGCACCATCGACCGCGCCCGCACGCTGAGGGCCCGCGGGAGCGGACTGCCGCTGGTCGCCGACTCCGGATCCGTCGTCGTGATGGAGGCGAAGACCGGTCGGGTCGTGGCGATGGCGAGCTACCCGTCATACGACCCGGCCGTGTTCGTCGGCGGCGCGTCGCCGAAGGAGTACGCCGCCCTCGTCGACGAGGCCCAGGGAGCGCCGCTGGTGTTCCGCGCGATCCAGGGCGCGTACGCCCCGGCGTCGACGTTCAAGGTGATCTCGACCGCTGCCGCCGTCGAGAGCGGGGACTACCCGCTGGACGGCCGCTACCCGTGCCCCGGCGTCTACCCGCCGACCGGTCAGCGCAACTTCGACAGCGCACCGCTCGGCGTCGTGGACCTGCGCCAGTCGCTGGTGAAGTCCTGCGACACGGTCTTCTACAAGTTCGCCTACGAGCAGTGGCAGCGCGACGGCGGCAACGACCCGGTGGCGGAGCCGCGCGACCCGATGGTGCGCATGGCGCAGGCCTTCGGCCTGGGCGAGCGCACCGGGATCGACCTGCCGAGCGAGCGGCGCGGCACGGTGGCCGACCGGGCGTACAAGCAGGAGTACTGGGAGCAGACGCGCGAGAACCGCTGCAAGGGCGCAGAGAACGCCGCGCTGCCTGCTGAGCGCCGGCGTGACAACCGCGAGTTCTGCGACGACGGCAACCGGTTCCGGGGCGGCGACGCGACGAACTTCGCGATCGGCCAGGGCGACACGCTCGTCACGCCGCTGCAGCTGGCCACCGTCTACGCCGCGATCGCCAACGGCGGCAAGCTGCTCGAGCCGCACGTCGGCCGCGCGCTCGTCTCGCCCGACGGCGAGGTACGCGAGATCGCGCCTCGCGTCCGGTCCACGGTGCCGGTGTCGGCGGACGTGCTCGGCTACCTGCGCGACGCGCTGGCCGGCGTGACGCAGCCCGGCGGCACAGCCGCAGGGGCCTTCGCCGGGTCACCGGTGGCGGTGGCCGGCAAGACCGGCACGGGGGAGGTGGCGAACAAGCAGGACACCTCGTGGTTCGCGTCCTTCGCGCCGGTCGCCGACCCGGAGCTGGTGGTGGTCGGGATGGTGTCGCAAGGCGGCACCGGCGGAACGGTCGCGGCGCCGCTGGTGCGTGAGGTCTACGACGGCATCTACGGACCCGGCGGCACCGGTCTGAGCAAGGCGCTGCCGAAGGTGGTGCCGTGAGCAGCTACGGCGGCTCGGTGCACCTGCGCCGCCGGGACGCCGGACTCCGCGAGCGGTCCATGGGCGTCGACTCCCCGCTGTGGCGGCTCGACTGGCTGCTCGCGCTCGCCGTCGCCGGCCTCGTCGGGCTGGGCTCGCTGCTGGTCTGGTCCGCCACCCGGCAGCGCATGCTCGACGCGGACCTGGACCCGACGGCGTTCCTCAAGCGGCACCTCATCAACGCCGCGATAGGCCTGGCGCTGGCCAGCGTCGCGGCGCTGGTCGACTACCGGTCGCTGCGCGCGTACGCCCCGGTCATCTACGTCCTCTCGTGCCTCGGGCTGATCGCCGTGCTGTCGCCGCTGGGCAAGACCATCAACGGCGCGCACTCCTGGATCGTGCTCGGCGGCGGCTTCCAGGTGCAGCCGTCCGAGGTCGCGAAGGTCGCGCTCGTCGTCGGCATGGCGATGCTGCTGGCGGAGCAGCGCGACGGCGAGGACGGGCCACGCGACGGCGACGTCGTGATGGTGCTGCTGCTCGCGGCGGTGCCCATGGCGCTGGTGATGCTGCAGCCGGACCTCGGCACGGTGCTCGTCCTGGTGTTCATCGTGCTGGGGGTGCTCGCGCTGTCCGGTGCGCCGGCGAGATGGATCGTCGGGCTGATCGCGGCTGGCGCGCTGGTGTCCGTGGCGGCGGTGCAGCTCGGCGTGCTCGACGACTACCAGGTGGACCGCTTCGCGGCGTTCGCCAACCCGGCGCTGGACCCGCAGGGCGTCGGCTACAACACCAACCAGGCGCGCATCGCGATCGGCTCCGGCGGCCTGGACGGCAAGGGGCTGTTCCAGGGGACGCAGACCAACGGCCGGTTCATCCCGGAGCAGCAGACCGACTTCATCTTCACCGTCGCGGGGGAGGAGCTCGGCCTGCTCGGCGGCTCGCTGCTGCTCGGCCTGCTCGGCGTCGTGCTGTGGCGCGGCCTGCGCATCGCGTCGCGGTCCAAGGACGCCTTCGGCCGCCTCGTGGCGGCGGGCGTCGTCTGCTGGTTCGCGTTCCAGAGCTTCGTCAACGTCGGGATGACGCTCGGGATCATGCCGGTGACCGGGCTCCCGCTGCCGTTCGTGTCCTACGGCGGGTCAGCCATGTTCGCCAACCTGGTGGCCGTCGGGCTGCTCCAGAACGTCCACCTGAGGTCCCGCGACCTCTGACGCCGCCGCCGCGGCGACGATCTCCTGCCGCACGTACCTGTGCGCCGACACGCGCGTGTCGTCAACGCAACACGTGCCCCAGGTGATCGTCGGGCCAGCACGACCTTCGCGCGGCTAGGCAGGGAGGGCGTACGGGAGGCGGTGCCGGCGGATCTGCTCTCGCGCGCCGTGCAGCACGCGGGCGCGCAGCACCTGGTGCCCACGCCGCAGGTCCCACCAGGTGCAGCGCTCGGTGCGCCAGCCGAGCGCGTCGGAGCGGCGGTCGCGCCGCTGGTCCTTGGCCGCCGAGCGATCCCCGCGGTGCGTGCTGCCGTCGGCCTCCACGGCCAGTCGCAGCGCGGGATCCGCGAGGTCGAACCGCGCCAGGACCCACCCTCGCTGATCGGTCAGCCGGTGCTGCGGGACGAGCCCAGGTAGGACGGGGAGGAGCAGCAGGCGGGCCAGCGTCTCCGCAGGCGACTCGCTGCGGCCGTCCGCCCGGCTCAGGGCCTGCCGCAGCGCCGGCCCGCCTGGCTCCCACCGTCGCTGCCGCGCCAGCGCGTCGAGCTGCTCCAGCGTCAGCACCTCCCGGTGCAGCAGGTCGTCCAGCAGGCAGACCAGCGCGTCGGTGGCGAGCAGTCGTGCGCAGTCCCCGACCGTCTGCTCGACCGACGCGACGAGCAGCCCTGACGGGAGCCCGGCCACGTCGACCCCGCGGCGCCCGTGCCGCAGCAGCCGTCGCTGGCCCTGCGCGAGCGCCGGCCGGGCCACCGGCAGCGCGACGTCGTCGACCAGGTGCTCCTGCGTCCCGGTGGCGGGGTCCTGGTCGTCGATCAGGACCATCCCGTGGACGCGTGCGGCGGTGCGACCCGCTGCCACCGCACCTCGGCCGCCTGCAAGAGCCGCGGCCCACGCCCGCTGATCGTGGTCCGGCACGTGCCCTGCGTCGGTGAAGACCGCCGGCCACAGGACCTGCCACTCGCCGCGCCGCAGTGCCGTGTGCACCCGGCCCGGCGTCATCACCGCGAGCGCCTGTCGCCGGGTCCAGACCCCGCCGGTGCTGTCGCCCAGTGCCGCTGCCGCCGTCATGCCGTCACTGGATGGGAGGCCCTGCCCGCGCGCCAGCCGCGTACCGCCTTCTGTGGAACATGGGCGTTCACCCGCCGCACGGCGTCGTACGGAACGCGCCGGCGTGGCTCGTACGGGAACGTGCGGCAGAAGATCGGCGGTGTCGGGTGCGGCGCCGCACGCGGCGGCCAAGGTGGCGATCACCTGCCGCACGGAGCTGGACCGAACGCGCCGGCGTGGCTCGGACGAGGACGTGCGGCAGAAGATCAGCGGCGGCGGGGCGCGGAGGTCGGCCCGGCGCGCCTACCCTTGCCCCCATGCCCGTCGAGAGCCTGTTCCCCCGCCTCGAGCCGCTGCTGCCCACCGTCAGCAAGCCGATCCAGTACGTCGGCGGCGAGCTCAACAGCCAGGTCAAGGACTGGGACGAGACCGACGTCCGCTGGGCGCTGATGTACCCGGACGCGTACGAGGTCGGCCTGCCGAACCAGGGCGTCATGATCCTGTACGAGGTGCTCAACGAGCAGCCGCGCACCCTCGCGGAGCGGACCTACAGCGTGTGGCCGGACATGGCGGCCAAGATGCGCGAGGCGGGCGTCCCGCAGTTCACGGTCGACGGGCACCGCCCGGTGAAGGACTTCGACGTCCTCGGGATCAGCTTCTCCACCGAGCTCGGCTACACGAACATGATCGAGGCGCTCGACCTCGCCGGGATCCCGCTGCACGCCCGCGACCGCGACGAGAGCCACCCGATCGTGCTGGCCGGAGGGCACGCCGCCTTCAACCCGGAGCCGATCGCCGACTTCCTCGACGCCGCGGTGCTCGGCGACGGCGAGCAGGCCGTCCTGGAGATGACCGCGGTCATCCGGCAGGCCAAGCTCGACGGCGCCGACCGCGAGGAGACCCTCCTGCGGCTGGCGCGAGCCGGCGGCGTCTACGTGCCGCGCTTCTACGACGTCGACTACCTGCCGGACGGCCGCATCGCGCGCGTCGTGCCGAACCGTCCCGACGTGCCGTTCCGGGTGCACAAGCGCACCGTGATGGACCTCGACGAGTGGCCCTACCCCAAGCAGCCGCTGGTGCCGCTGGCGGAGACCGTGCACGAGCGGATGAGCGTCGAGATCTTCCGCGGCTGTACCCGCGGCTGCCGCTTCTGCCAGGCCGGGATGATCACGCGCCCGGTGCGCGAGCGCTCGCTCACCGGCATCGGCGAGATGGTGAAGACCGGCCTCGAGGCGACCGGCTACGAGGAGGTCGGGCTCCTCAGCCTGAGCAGCGCGGACCACTCTGAGATCGGCGAGGTCGCCAAGGGCCTCGCCGACCGGTACGAGGGCACCCAGACCAGCCTGTCCCTGCCGAGCACCCGCGTGGACGCCTTCAACATCGACCTCGCGCAGGAGCTCAGCAGGAACGGCCGGCGCTCCGGCCTGACGTTCGCGCCCGAGGGCGGGTCCGAGCGGCTGCGCAAGGTCATCAACAAGATGGTCAGCAAGCAGGACCTCGTCGACACCGTGACCGCCGCGTACAGCGCCGGCTGGCGGCAGGTGAAGCTCTACTTCATGGTCGGCCTCCCGACCGAGACCGATGAGGACGTCCTCGAGATCGCCGAGATGGCAAGAGATGTCATCCGGGCGGGCCGCCAGGCCACCGGCACCCGCGATGTGCGCTGCACCGTGAGCATCGGCGGCTTCGTGCCCAAGCCGCACACGCCGTTCCAGTGGGCCAGCCAGCTCGACCACGAGACGACCGACCGCCGGCTCAAGCTGCTGCGCAACGCCATCAACGACGACCGCAGCACGGCCAAGGCGATCGGCTACCGCTACCACGACGGCAAGCCCGGCATCGTCGAAGGACTGCTCAGCCGTGGCGACCGCCGCATCGGCGCCGTCATCGAGCAGGTGTGGCGCGACGGCGGCCGTTTCGACGGCTGGAGCGAGCACTTCTCCTACGAGCGCTGGATGGAAGCGGCCACCAAGGTCGGCGTCGACGTCAGCTGGTACACGACTCGTGAGCGCGAGGAGAGCGAGGTCCTGCCCTGGGACCACCTCGACTCCGGCCTCGACAAGGAGTGGCTGTGGAGCGACTGGCAGGACGCGCTCGCTGAGCAGGACCTCGACGACTGCCGCTGGATCCCGTGCTTCGACTGCGGCGTCTGCCCGCAGATGGGCACCGACATCCAGATCGGCCCGACCGGCAAGACCCTGCTGCCGCTCACTGTGGTCAAGAACCCGCTCAGCGTCTAGATGGCCCGCAACATCCCGTCCGGCCCGCCCCCGCCGCCTCCGGTCCAGAAGCTGCGGCTGCGCTACACCAAGCGCGGCCGGCTGCGCTTCACCAGCCATCGCGACATCGCCCGCGCCTTCGAGCGGGCGCTGCGGCGCGCGCAGGTGCCGATGGCCTACAGCGCCGGCTTCAGCCCGCACCCCAAGATCAGCTGGGTCGGCGCCGCGCCGACGGGGGTCGCGAGCGAGGCGGAGTACGTCGAGATCAGCGTGGCCGAGCGAGTCGACCTCGTACGGCTGCAGCAGGCCCTGGACGAGAGCCTCCCCGCCGGCATCGACATCACCGAGGTGGTCGAGGCGCCGCTCGGCTCGAACCTGCCGGACCGGATCGAGGCCTCGGACTGGTCGATCCTGCTGCCCGGCGTCAGCCTCGACACGGCGCAGCAGGCGGTGTCGCAGTTCCTCACCGCCGCCGAGATCCCGGTCGAGCGGCTGATGAAGCAGGGCCTGCGCACGCTCGACGCGCGGGCGGCCGTGGTGCGCATGAGCGCCGCTGGTGATCAGGACTGTGCGACACTCTCCGTGGTCGTACGGCACGTGACGCCTGCTGTCCGACCCGACGACGTCCTCTCCGGACTCCGGTCCGTGGCCGACCTCGCGCCGCCGATGCCCCCTCAGGCAACCCGGCTGGCGCAGGGGCCGCTCTCCGAGACCGGCGAGGTCAGCGATCCGCTCGCACCCGATCGGCCCTCACCCGAGGGCCCCGGGGCAACGCGAGCAGGCGCAGACCTCGAGCAGGTCGCCGCCGGCTCCCCGAGCTAGGGGAGCACCACAGACTTCTCCGGCGTCGGCCACCCGGCCGGCTCCGGTACCACCCAGCCGGGTCGGTGCGACCGCGTCACGCGCCGACCGGACACGGAGAACCGGTGCTCGACGAGCCCACCGAGAACGACAGCCCTACCTCCTCCACCGAGGAGCCGCCCGCCAAGGCGCCCCGCCGCCGCCGCGCCACCAAGGCCGCTGCCGCGCCCGCCGCCGCCACCGACACTCCGGACGTGCCGCCGATCGCGGAGGTCCTCGCCGAGGGCGCCGACGCCCCGGTCGTCACGGACGAGGCAGCCGAGGCGCCCGCGCCGGCGAAGAAGGCCGCCAGGAAGGCCCCCGCCAAGAAGGCCGCCGCACCGCGCAAGCGGGCTGCCAAGAAGGTCGCACCGGAGCCCGCGCCCGAGGAGGTGCCGCTGACCGAGGAGGAGCTCGCCGCTCAGGCAGCGCTGCTCGAGGCCGGCGAGCCGGTCGTCGCCGCGGCCGAGGACGACCCGGTCATCCAGGAGGCAGCCGCCGCCGACGTCCCGCCCGAGATCGCGGTCGAGGACAAGCCCGCGAAGCGCACCCGCAGCCGCCGCGCCACCTCCGTCACCTTCCAGGCGCCGGAGCCGGTCGCCGAGGCACCGGTCGCGGACGAGCCCGCCGAGGCCGCCCCCGA
>JAOPWK010000133.1 GCA_025965735.1 Frankiales bacterium | reverse complement strand
CCGGCAACCGCCCGGTCGCCGGCCGGGCCGGTGCCTCGCCACCCGGCGTGCGGAGCCTGGCCGGGTTGGTCCAGGACCACATGTTCTTGGCCATGTCGTACGCCGTGAACGTGACCGAGTAGTCGTTCAGGCCGTACGGGTGGTCGAACTCGTCGGTCGGGAACGGCAGCAGGGAGCCGAGGATCCGGACGCGTCCCTTGCCGACGGTGAGCTCGCCGTAGGTGATGTTGCCGCTGTCGGAGTCGCCGGTGGTGCCCACCACGCGACCGCCTGCCTCCTCCCAGGCCGCGGGCAGGACGCCGTGCTGCGGCACGGTGGCAAGGTCTGCGCCGGACTCGTCCTGGATCGCGTAGCCGATGGGCACCGGCTCAGTGGTCTGCCGGCGCCGGTTCGGCCCCTCCGCGGAGCCGGGCAGGTCGATGTTCGCCGCGAGCGGGTCGTCGTAGGTGGCGGCGCCGTCCGGCCCGGTGAAGGAGACCGAGCCGGCGTAGACCTTCTCCTCGACGACCTCGTCTGCGCCGACCAGCCCCATGGGCGCGAGCGCCTTGAGCGCGTCGTCGGTGAGCACGACGTTGCCGCCGCTCTCGGCGAAGGCCCTCAGCGCCTTGGCCGTACGCGGGTCGGTCGCGGTGCGGTCGGAGGCGATGACGGTGTCGAAGCGGCGCAGCTGAGCCCGGCCGGCCGCGACGTCCGCCGCGGGGACGGCAGTGAGCTGGTCCTTCGCCACGAAGGGCTTGAGCTCGTCGAAGAAGTCGAGGTTGCTCACGTCGTACGGCACCTGCCCGGGGTCCGGCCACGCGCGGCCCCTGGTGAACTCGATCGCTGCGTTGACCAGCGCCGCCCCGGGGCCGTAGACCCGCAGGCGGTACCGGCCGGGCACGAGGTCGTTGGCGTCGACCTGCATGCCGCTCTGCAGGTAGGCCGGCGACTGGTTGTAGTCCTGGTTGACGGTCGTCCACTGGGTGCCGCCCGGCTCCGGCTCCGCAGCGCTGAAGCGGTCTATCGCCAGCCCCAGCACGGCGCCCGGGCCGACTCCCTGGACGTTGGAGTACGTCGCCTTGGCGACCAGCCCGCCGCTGCGCACCCGGTCCGCGGGTCCCTTCACGTCGAACTCGTAGACCGCGTCGGCGGTGGGCTCCTTCACCAGCTGGGTGGTCAGCGGCTCCTGCACCGGGAGGTCCCCCGGCGTCGACGGCGCGGAGGTCCCCTTGTGCACCAGGCGCTTCGGCTGGGTGAGGTACGCGGCCTTGCCGGTGAAGCGGAACCGCTGGTCCTCGGGCTGCAGGGTGTAGTTGATCATCGCGTAGATGAGCGACTTGTTGCCGTCGACGTGCAGCTGCTCCGCGGTCTGCAGGAAGCACTTGCCGGTGACGCAGTTCGACAGGTGCGACAGGCTCATCTCGTTGTCGATGAAGTCGGCGTTGAGGCCGATGTCGCTGTCCGCCCAGTTCCCGATCGCGCCGGTCACCGTGTAGGCGATGGTGTCCCAGATCGAGCCGTACTGGACGCCGTAGACGCGCGGCGTCGGGTCGCACCCGCTCGTCGGGTCGTTGATCGTGCCGCTGGTGCCGGGCGGCACGCACGCCTCCGGCGCGTCGTTGGGCTTGATGAGCGGGTTCCACGACAGCCGGGTCTCGGCGTCCTGGTAGGCGCCCTGCGTGAACTGCAGCATCCGCTGGTTCTTGCCGTACGGGCGCTGGCTGGCGCCGAGCAGGGTGAAGGAGAAGGCGCGGTCGATGAGCTGCCCGTGCAGGTCCACCCCGCCGGCCCACGTCGGCGAGATCGCCTTGAGCACCTTGGCGAACGTCGCCGTCTCCGGCTCGCTGGCCGGCGTGTACGGCCGGTAGGTGTAGCCCTTCTCGGGCCAGTCGCGGTTCAGGTCGACGCCGTTGCCGTTGTAGCGCTGGTAGGACAGGCCGCCCTGCGCGGTGTCACCGCGCCGCCAGCCGTCCGGGTTGTTCAGCGCGAACCACGCCTCGGACTGCTTCATCGCCGCGCCCGCCGGCAGCGAGGCGTCCGGCAGCGTCTCCATGATGGGCTGCTCCGGCGTCTCCGCCGCCCACGTGGCGAGGTCCTCTGCGGCGCGCAGACCGCCTTCCAGCCCGGCCTTCTCGATGCCGTGCAGCGACAGCGTGAACAGGAAGCGCTTCTTGTCCTTCGCCGGCACGGACTCGTCCGTGATGCGCACCATGTAGAGGTCGGCCTTGTTGCGCTCGAGCGTGTTGGTCGGCAGGCCGGCCGACTGGCCCTCGCCCTCGGTGAGCGACAGGACCTCCGCGAAGTCCTCCTTGAGGTTGTAGACCTCGACGAACCCGGGGTAGCGCTGCTCGAGGTACTCCAGCCCGGTGAGCGCCTCGTCGTACTGGATGAAGTCGACCGCCCGGCACACCGCGTTCCCCTTCGCCCACGGCGACTCGCCCGGGAGCGGGGTCGGCGAGGGGCCGTACGCCTGCGGGTCGGGGAACACCCGGCCGCAGCGCTCGTACGCCGCGTCGTCGGCCGCCACCGGGGTCGCGAGCGCGGGTGCGGGCTGGACCACCACCGCCCCGCCGGCGAGCAGGATCGTGGCCACGGCCGTGCGCAGGAGTCGCTTCACGGCCGGGATGGTGACAGGCTTGGACGCCGAGCGACAGGGAGGTGCGGCGCTCGTCCCGCTTCACCTAGCCTGCGCCCATGAGCGGCGTCGTGGTGGTCACCGACAGCACGGCGTACCTGCCGGAAGGCGTCGCGGAGTCCTCGCAGGTGGGCGTCGTCCCGCTGCACGTCGTCCTCGGCAGCCGCACCGGCACCGAGGGGGCGGAGGTCTCGCCCGGCGACGTCGCCTCCGCGCTGGCCGAGCGCCGCATGCAGGTGTCCACGTCGCGACCGACGCCGGGCGAGCTCGCGGCGGCGTACCGCGCCAGTGCAGCCAGCTGCATCGTGTCGGTGCACCTGTCGGCCGCGCTGTCCGGGACGTACGACGCGGCCGTGCTGGCCGCCGCCGACGTCGAGGCCGACGGCATCGAGGTGCGGGTGGTGGACAGCGGCACCATCGCGATGGGACTGGGCTTCGCCGTGCTGGCTGCGGCCCGGGCTGCGCGCGACGGCGGGAGCACCCAGGAGGTCGAGGCCGCGGCGCGCAAGGTGGCCGGCGCGACCGACGTGCTGTTCTACGTGGACACCCTCGAGCACCTCCGCCGCGGTGGCCGGATCGGCGCAGCAGCAGCGCTTGTCGGTACCGCGCTGGCCGTCAAGCCGCTGCTGCACGTGACCGGCGGGCGCATCGCGCCGCTGGAGAAGGTGCGTACGGCGTCCAAGGCGCTGGCCCGGCTCGAGGACCTGGCCGTGCAGCGCGCCGGCGACGGACCCGTCGACGTCGCGGTCCACCACCTGGCGGCGGCCGACAAGGCGTCGGCGCTCGCCGAGCGGCTGCTCGTCCGGATGCCGGGCCTGGACTCGGTGCACGTGTCCGAGGTCGGCGCCGTCGTCGGTGCCCACGTCGGTCCGGGTCTGCTCGGGGTGGTGGTCTCCCGCCGATGAGCGGGGTCGAGGTCGCGGCGGTCCTGGTCGGCTACCTGGCCGGGGCGGTGTCACCCGCGACCTTGCTGGCCAGGCGACGCGGCATCGACCTGCGCGACGTCGGCTCGGGCAACCCGGGCGCGACGAACACCGCGCGCGCGCTCGGTCCGTGGGCCGGTGTGGCGGTGGCCGTGCTCGACGTGCTGAAGGGGCTGCTGCCGGCGGCGGGCTTCGGGCTGCTGGACCACCGCGCGGGGCTGCTGGCGGGGGTCGCTGCGGTGCTGGGGCACGTCACCTCGCCCTTCCTGCGCGGCCGCGGCGGCAAGGGCGTCGCCACGGCAGCCGGTGCGATCCTCGGGTCGCACCCGCTGTGGGCGCCGGTGGTGCTGCTCACGTGGGCGGTCGTGCTGCTGCTCGCGCGCTGGACCGCGCTCGCCTCGCTGTGCGCGGCGTTCTCGCTGCTGGTTCTCGCCGTCGTGGCGGACGACGACGTGCTGTGGGCGGCGGCGCTGTTCGGGATCGTGCTGGTACGGCACCAGCGCAACGTGCGCCGGCGGTTCGAGGCCAGGCGGCCCGGTCCGGGGCTGCAGGCCTGAGCCCTTCCCCGGACGGCTGCAGCTCGTCGTCCACACGCCGGCGCGGCTCCACAGGTCGCTCCGGTCGCAGCCGCCGGCGGCGCGCTCCTCCCTAGCGTCCGCCGCGTGCCCCTGCGCTCACGCTCCGACGGCTCGGCTGCTGCCTCGCGCGTGGCGGCGCTCATGCCGGTCCGGGAGGGCGGGTGGGTGCCGCCGCTCGACGAGGAGCTCGTTGTCGCGCCTCCGGTGGAGCCGATGTCGGAGCTGGAGGAGGCGCCTGGCCGCTCCTGGAGCTCCCGGCAGCCTGGCGCGCACGCTGCGGCGCCTGGTCGGTACCGCCTCGACCCCGGTCGCCGCGGCGCCGTCGCCCTGGTCGTGACGGCGCTGCTGGCGGCGCTGGTCGCCGGAGGCGTCGCGCTGCGGAACCGCCCGCATGAGGTGCCGCTCCCGGAGGTGGAGGTGGCCGGGGTGCCGCTCCCAGGAGCGTCGGCGTCAGCGGCTGCCGGCGGCGAGGTGGTGGTCGCCGTGGCCGGGAAGGTGCGCAAGCCGGGGCTGATCCGCCTGCCGGCAGGCAGTCGTGTCGACGACGCCGTGCGCGCGGCAGGCGGGCCAGCAGCAGGCGTCGACGTGGGCGTGCTCAACCTCGCGCGGCGCCTGGTGGACGGGGAGCAGGTGCTGGTCGGCGTCGCCGCTCCGGCGGGCGGGCCGGGTGCCCCCGCCGCGGGGGCTGGCGGACTGCTCGACCTGAACGCGGCGTCCGCCTCCGACCTGGACGCGCTGCCGGGCATCGGCCCCGTCCTGGCGCAGCGGATCGTGGACTGGCGCACCGAGAACGGCCGGTTCGCCAGCGTCGACCAACTGCGCGAGGTGACCGGCATCGGGGAGTCCAAGTACTCCGACATCCAGGCGAAGGTGACGGTCTAGGTGCCGCTGCTGCCGGCCGCGGACGAGCAGGTCGACGTGCGCCTCGTGCCGGCGGCCCTCGCCACCTGGCTGGTGGCGTGGCAGGGGCGCCTGCTGCCGCCGGCGGTGCTGCTGGGCCTCGGTGCTCTTGCGGCCGTGCTCGCGCTGCTGCTGCTCCTGAGCAGGCGCGGCGGCCGGGTGCTCGTCGTGGCGACCGCCTGCGGCTGCGCGGCGTCGTCGGCCCTCGTCACCTCGTTCCACGCCGACGCCCTGACCGACGGTCCGCTCCGTCGGCTGGCGGACCGCGAGGCGGCGGTGCGGCTGGAGGCGGTGCTGACGGCGGACCCGCGGCGAGCGCTCCGCGCCGGCGTCGGCGGCCGTGAGCTGGTCGTGGCGCGGGTGCGAGTGGAGGCGCTGACGGCAGCGGGGCGCCGGCACCGGCTGCGCACTCCGGTGGTGGTGCTGAGCAGCGACACCTCGTGGCTCGGCCTGCTGCCCAGCCAGCGGGTGCAGGTGGAGGGCCGGCTGCGTACGCCCGAGCGAGGCGACGACGTGGCAGCAGTGCTGTCCGGGCGCGGGCCGCCCGTGGTGCTGTCCGGGCCGACGGCGGTGCACCGGGCCGCCGGCCACCTGCGCGCCGGGCTACGGGAGGCGGTGGAGCCCCTGCCGGAGCGGGAGCAGGGCCTGCTGCCGGGGCTGGTCGTGGGTGACGTCAGCCGGCTGTCGCCGGAGGTGCGTGAGGACTTCCGGACGCTCGGTCTGACGCACTTGACGGCCGTGTCGGGCAGCAACGTGGCGATCGTGACAGGAGCCGTCCTGCTGCTGGCCCGCGCGCTCGGCCTGCGGCTGCTCCTGCGCGGCGTGCTCGCGGCGCTGGCGCTGGCCGGCTTCGTGGTGCTCGCCCGGCCCGACCCGAGCGTGCTGCGCGCCGCGGTCATGGGGTCCATCGGGCTGCTCGCCCTGGTGAGCGGCACCCGCCGGTCTGCCATGCCCGCACTCGCGGCCGCGGTGATCCTGCTCGTGCTGGTCAGCCCGTCCCTGGCGGCGGCGCCCGGGTTCGCGCTGTCGGTGCTCGCGACCGCCGGGCTGCTGGTGCTGGCGCCGCCGTGGCGGGAGCGGCTGCGTCGGCACGTGCCGGGCTGGCTCGCCGATGCGCTCGCCGTTCCCGCGGCGGCCCAGGTCGCCTGCGGCCCGGTCGTGGTCGCGATCAGCGCGCAGCTGGGTCTGCTGTCCGTGCCCGCCAACCTGCTCGCCGTGCCGGCGGTCGCGCCGGCCACGGTCACCGGCGTCCTCGCCGCACTGCTCGCGCCGGTATGGCTGCCGGCCGCACAGGCGGTCGCGTGGCTCGGCTGGCTGCCGACGGCGTGGCTCGTGCTGGTCGCCCGGGTGGGTGCGGGCATCCCGGGTGCCGCCGTGCCGTGGCCGGACGGCATGGCCGGCGCGCTGCTGCTCGCCCTGCTGACTGTGCTCGGCTTCCTCGCCGTCCGGCACCGCCGGCTGCGGCTCACGGTCGCCGCCGTCGCGGCCGGCGTGCTGGTCGCCACGGCCGGGTTGGCGCTCGCCCGGCCGGCTTGGCCGCCCGACGGCTGGTTCCTGGTCGCTTGCGACGTGGGGCAGGGCGACGCGGTGGTGCTCAACGCCGGCGGCGGCAGCGCGGTGGTCGTCGACGCCGGCCCGGAGCCGGCGACGGTCGACCGTTGCCTGGACGACCTGCGGGTGGAACGGGTCCCCCTCGTGGTGCTCACCCACCTGCACGCCGACCACGTGGACGGCCTCACCGGCGTCGCCCGCGGCCGGCCGGTGGGGGTGGTGCAGCTCGGACCGCTGCAGGAGCCGGAGCAGCAGGCCGCCGACGTCCTGCGCTGGGCCGACGACGCCGACGTCCCGCTCCAGGTGCCGGCGCTGGGGGAGCGGCGCCGGCTGGGTGACCTCCGCTGGACGGTGCTGGCACCGGCGCGCGGCTTCCGCGGCACGAGCAGCGACCCGAACAACAGCTCGCTGGTGCTGCGGCTGGAGGTCGGCAGCACCAGCGTGCTGCTCACGGGCGATGTCGAGCCGGAGGCGCAGCGGGACCTGGTGCGGCGCGGGCTGGACCTGCGGGCGACGGTGCTGAAGCTGCCGCACCACGGATCGCGGCACCAGGAGCCGGCCTTCCTCGACGCGGTCGGCGCGCGCGTGGTGCTCACCTCCGTCGGCGCTGACAACACCTACGGGCACCCGGCAGCGGACGTGCTGGAGCGACTGACCGCGAGCGGCGCCCGGTCCTTCCGCACCGACCTGCACGGGGACGTCGCGCTGGTGCACCGGGACGGGCGGCTGGTCGTCGTCCCTCGTCGCGGCGGGTAGCTCGCGGCGTCGCCCCTTTGAGCAGCAGAGTCCGGCGGCGGAGCAGGTCGCAGCACGGACGCGGCGGGCAGCGGACCGCGGCAGCCCCTCGTGCGAGCATGGTGCGTGCCTGCCGACGTCCTCGTCCCGCTGACGCTCGTGGTCGGTGACGAGGAGCTGCTCGTCGGGCGTGCCGTCACCGCCGTGGTCCGCGCGGCGCGAGAGGCCGACCCGGACGTCGACGTCCGCGACGTCACCGCGGGGGAGGTCGGGCGGGGCGACCTGGACGACATGCTCAGCCCGTCGCTGTTCGGAGAGCGGCGCGTCCTGGTCGTGCGCGCAGCGCAGGACCTCGCCAAGGACGTCGCGGCCGAGCTGCAGGCCTGCGCCGCCGACCTGCCGGACGACGTGCACGTCGTGGTCGTGCACGCCGGCGGCGCCAAGGGCAAGGCGCTGCTCACCGCGCTGACGGCGATGAAGCCGCGCAGGGTGGAGGCGCCGAAGATCACCAAGTTCGGCGAGCGGCGCGACTTCGTGCGGCGCGAGCTGCGCGCGGACGGCCGGGCCGTCGAGGAGGAGGCCGTCGCGGCGCTGCTCGAAGCCGTCGGCAACGACCTGCGCGAGCTCTCCTCCGCAGCGGCACAGCTGCTCGCGGACACCAGCGGGCCCATCACCGCGGAGACGGTGGCGCGCTACCACCGCGGGCGCGCCGAGTCCTCAGGCTTCACGGTCGCCGACCGGGCCGTGGACGGCGACCTCGCCGGAGCGCTGGAGCTGGCCCGCTGGGGTCAGAGCGCCGGGCTCGCACCCGTGCTCGTCACCAGCGCCCTGGCCAGCACGCTGCGGAGCATGGCGCTGGTCGCCTCTGCGGGTCGCGCGCCAGCGCACCAGCTGGCCGCTCAGCTCGGGATGCCGCCGTGGAAGGTGGAGAAGACCCAGCGGCAGGCCCGTGGCTGGCGGCCGGAGGGGCTGTCCGCCGCACTGACGGCGGTCGCGGTCGCCGACGGCGAGGTCAAGGGTGCCGCGGTGGACCAGGAGTACGCGGTCGAGCGGCTGCTGCTCAGCGTGGTGCAGGCCCGCGGGGCCGGCCGATGACGGGTACCCGCCGCCGTACGGCCGTCGAGGACGACGAGGTGCAGCCGGTGCAGCCTGCCCGACCGGAGGCACCCGCGCCGGAGCCCGTCGCGTCGGTGGCCGACGAGCAGGGAGCCTTCGGGTGGGCGGACGCACAGGACCACGACGACGAGGCCAACCTCCACCGCCCCGACGGCCGGCACGACCTCCAGGCCGCACATCCTGAGGACGCCGCAGCCCAGGACGCTGCCCCCCAGCATGCCGAGGCGCCCGCCGGCCCGGGGAAGAAGAAGCAGCCGCTCTACCCCCGGCTCCTCCGCCTGCAGCACATCCACCCCAACGCCTGGCAGCGCGCCGCCCTCGGGGAAGGCGCCGTCGGCGCCGGCGTGCTGCTGGCCATGGCCGACCTGGCCACCGCGTGGAGCATCCTCGCGCTGCCGGTCGCGGTCGCCGTGATCGTCAAGGCGCACGACGCCCTGCAGGGCCTGCTCGACCGCGGTCCCGCACCCGACGCAGGCTGAGGAACGACGACGGCGCCGGTCCCCAGGGGAGCCGGCGCCGACGGTGAAGAGCTAGGAGCTGGTGCTGCTCAGCTGCGCGACCTTCTTGGCCATCGCCGACTTGCGGTTGGCGGCCTGGTTCGCGTGGATGACGCCCTTGCTGGCGGCCTTGTCGAGGGCCTTGCTCGCGTTGCGCGCCAGGGTGGCGGCAGCGGCGACGTCGCCGGCCTCGGCAGCCTCGCGGTACTTGCGGATGGCCGTCTTGAGGGAGGACTTGACCGACTTGTTGCGCAGGCGCGCCTTCTCGTTGGTCTTGATGCGCTTGATCTGCGACTTGATGTTCGCCACGCTGCGTCGTCCTCAGTCCTGATCGGGGGGTGTGGGTCGTGCAGGCGTGCAGCACGGAGCGCACGCGTTCGGCGACCACGATAGCAGCCGCCTCCGCTGCCCCGAGGCCTCATGATCGCTCAGCACTGGCACAGCCGGCGTCTGCAGCGGGGGGAAGGCGCCGCGGCCGCGCGCCACGGCCGAGGTCACGCGCCTGCAGTAGGTGACAATGGGACGTGCCCACTGTCCCTCATACGACCGACCCGGCGATCATCCGGAACTTCTGCATCATCGCCCACATCGACCACGGCAAGTCGACGCTGGCCGACCGGATGCTCCAGCTCACGGGCGTGGTCGACGCGCGGCAGATGCGGGCGCAGTACCTCGACAAGATGGACATCGAGCGCGAGCGCGGCATCACCATCAAGGCGCAGAACGTCCGGCTGCCGTGGACAGCGGACGACGGCAGGGACTACGTCCTCAACATGATCGACACCCCGGGCCACGTCGACTTCACCTACGAGGTGTCGCGGTCGCTGGCGGCGTGCGAGGGGACCCTGCTGCTGGTCGACGCCGCACAGGGCATCGAGGCGCAGACGCTGGCCAACCTCTACCTGGCGCTCGAGAACGACCTGCACATCATCCCGGTGCTCAACAAGATCGACCTGCCCGCGGCGCAGCCGGACAAGTACGCCGAGGAGATCGCGAAGATCATCGGCTGCGAGCCCGACGACGTGCTGCGCATCAGCGCCAAGACGGGTGAGGGCGTCGCGGACGTCCTCAACGCGATCGTGCGCGACATCCCGGCGCCGATGGGCTCGGTCGACTCGCCCGCCCGCGCCATGATCTTCGACTCCGTCTACGACTCCTACCGCGGCGTCATCACCTACGTGCGGGTCTTCGACGGCCAGCTGTCCACCAAGGATCGCGGCTTGATGATGTCGACGCAGAACGCGCACGAGATCCTCGAGGTCGGCGTCGTCAGCCCGGACATGAAGCCGACCGAGTTCCTCTCGGCGGGCGAGGTCGGCTACGTCATCCCCGGCGTGAAGAACGTCCGGCAGGCCCGCGTCGGCGACACGCTGACGACGGTGAAGAACCCGGCCTCCGAGTCGCTCGGCGGCTACCAGGACGCCAAGCCGATGGTCTTCTCCGGCCTCTACCCGCTGGACGGCAGCGAGTACCCGGCCCTGCGCGAGGCCCTGGACAAGCTGCGACTCAACGACGCCGCGCTGGTCTACGAGCCGGAGACCTCGCTGGCGCTCGGCTTCGGCTTCCGCGTCGGCTTCCTGGGCCTGCTGCACCTGGAGATCGTGCGCGAGCGGCTCGAGCGCGAGGCCGGCCTGGCCCTCATCTCCACCGCGCCGAACGTCGTCTACACGGTGAGGCTGGAGAGCGGCGAGGAGGTCGTCGTCACCAACCCGAGCGACTGGCCCGGCGGCAAGATCGCCGAGATCCGCGAGCCGGTCGCCAAGGCGATGGTGCTGCTGCCCAGCGACTTCGTCGGCACGGTCATGGAGCTGTGCCAGAACCGCCGCGGTGTCCTGCAGGGGATGGAGTACCTGTCCGAGGACCGTGTCGAGCTGCGCTACACGCTGCCGATGGGCGAGATCATCTTCGACTTCTTCGACCAGCTGAAGTCGCGCACCAAGGGCTACGCCTCGCTGGACTACGAGCTGGCCGGCGAGCTGGCGTCGGACCTGGTGAAGGTCGACATCCTGCTGCAGGGCGAGCCGGTCGACGCCTTCAGCGCGATCGTGCACAGGGACAAGGCGTACGCCTACGGCACCAACATGACCTCCAAGCTGCGCGAGCTGATCCCGCGGCAGAACTTCGAGGTGCCGATCCAGGCGGCGATCGGGGCGCGGGTCATCGCCCGCGAGAACATCCGCGCGATCCGCAAGGACGTGCTGGCCAAGTGCTACGGCGGTGACATCACCCGCAAGCGCAAGCTGCTGGAGAAGCAGAAGGAGGGCAAGAAGCGCATGAAGATGGTCGGCCGCGTGGAGGTCCCCCAGGAGGCGTTCATCGCCGCGCTGTCCACCGGCGAGGAGAAGGCCGGGAAGCCCTGAGCACCGACGGCACCAGCGACCCGGCCCCCAGCGACCTCGACCAGCTGCTCGGCGCCTGCGTCGAGGCGGCCGTGCGCCTGCTCGCTGCGGACGGCGAGTTCTACCCGTTCGCCCTCGCCATGACGGCGGCCGGCGACGTCGTCAGCCCGGCGGTCGAGCCCGCCTCGGACCACCCGACCGCCGACGAGGTGGCCGGCCTGCTGCTCACCGCCCTTCGTGCGGCCCGCGCCGACATCCGCGCCGCGGCGCTCTGCAGCGACGTGCAGATCCGCGGTGCCGACGGCGAGGAGCGCGACGCGATCCGGGTCGAGCTCGAGGCGCCGGCGGACGAGCCCGTGGCCGTCGTGGTGCCGTACGCCGGCACCGTGCTGGAGCAGCCGTTCGGCATGACGGGGGAGCGCCGGGTCTGGGCCTGATGCGGTAGGCAGGGCCGGTGACGGACTACACCGACCTGGACGCCTACCTCGCCCTGCCGCGCGCCTCCGGGCTCGCGCTGAGCCCGGACGGCACGAGGCTCGTCACGGTCGTGGCGACGCTCGACAGCGACGCGACCCGGTACGTCAGCGCGCTGTGGGAGGTGGACCCGACCGGCGCGGAGCCGGCGCGGCGGCTGACCCGCAGCGCCAAGGGCGAGGGAAGCCCGGCCTTCACCGCAGACGGCGAGGTGCTGTTCACCTCCGCACGCCCAGACCCGGACGGCGGCAAGCCCGACGACGACGCACCGGCGGCGCTGTGGCTGCTGCCGCGCACCGGTGAGGCCCGTGTGGTGGCGACGCGTCCCGGCGGCATCGGCGGCGTGGCGGTCGCCGAGCAGGCGCAGACGGTCGTCGTCCTGTCCGACACGCTGCCCGCGTCCACGGACGCGGCCAGCGACGAGGAGCGGCGCAAGGCGCGCAAGGACAAGAAGGTCGACGCGGTGCTGCACGCGGGGTACCCGGTGCGCTTCTGGGACCGGGACCTCGGCGTCGGCCAGACCCGCCTGCTGGCAGCCGATCTCGACGGGGACGCCTGCCTCGAGTGGCGCGACCTCACACCGCACCCCGGGCGCGCTCTGCACGGCGCGCAGGTCGCTCTCACCCCGGACGGGCGCACCGCCGTGGCCAGCTGGGGGATCGCCGAGCCGCGCGGCAGCCGTCGTACGGCTCTGGTCGCCGTCGACACCACGACCGGCGAGCGGCGGGTGCTGGCCGACGACGGCAGCAGCGAGTTCGGCGACCCGCGGGTCTCGCCGGACGGCAGCCAGGTCGCCGCCGTCCTGGAGCGCCGCAGCACGCCGCAGGAGCCGGTCGACCAGCGCCTCGTCGTTCTGGCGCTGGACGGCTCGACGGAGCCGCGCGACGTGGCGCCGGAGTGGGACCGCTGGAGCGGGGAGCACCGATGGACGCCGGACGGCACGGCGCTGGTCGTCGCCGCGGACGAGCAGGGCGGCCGCCCCGTCTTCCGCATCGAGCTGGCGACCGGACAGGTCACCCGGCTGACCGGCGACCGCGGCCACTACGCCGACCTGTGCGTCTCGCCGGACGGGCAGCACGTCTACGCCCTGCGCGACGCCCTCGACGCGGCGCCCGCTCCGGTCCGGCTCGACGCGCACGCCGCCGACCAGGAGCCGGTCCTGCTCCAGGGGCCGGCCACGGCCGAGCAGCCGCCGCACCAGCTCACCGAGGTGACGACCACCGCAGCGGACGGCACCGCGCTGCGCTCGTGGCTGGTGCTGCCCGAGGGCGACGGGCCGCACCCGCTGCTGCTCTGGGTGCACGGCGGTCCGCTCGGCTCCTGGAACGGCTGGGCCTGGCGGTGGAACCCGCACCTGATGGCCGCTCGGGGGTACGCCGTGCTGCTGCCCGACCCCGCCCTGTCCACCGGGTACGGCCTGGAGATGGTGCGCCGCGGCTGGGGCGCCTGGGGCGACGAGCCGTACACCGACCTCATGGCGATCACCGACGCGGCGCTGGAGCACCCCGCCGTCGACGCGGAGCGGACAGCCGCGATGGGCGGCAGCTTCGGCGGCTACATGGCCAACTGGATCGCGGGCCACACCGACCGGTTCCGCGCGGTCGTCACGCACGCCAGCCTCTGGGACCTCGAGCAGTTCGGCCCCACCACCGACGCGTCCTACTACTGGGTGCGCGAGATGACGCCCGAGATGATCCGGGCGCACAGCCCCAGCCGCTTCGCCGACGCCATCACCTCACCGATGCTGGTCATCCACGGCGACAAGGACTACCGGGTGCCGATCGGTGAGGGGCTGCGCCTGTGGTGGGACCTGTGCTCTCGCGCCGAGGACCCCGACGCGATGCCGCACCGCTTCCTCTACTACCCGAACGAGAACCACTGGGTGCTCAGCCCGCAGCACGCCAAGCTCTGGTACGAGACCGTCCACGCCTTCCTCGCCGTGCACGTGCTCGAGCAGAACTGGGTGACACCGGAACTGCTCGCCTGACGGCGGCGTTCCACTGGTCATGGAGACCCTCACCTGCCCGAAGTGCCAAGGCGCGATGCGCAACTACGAGCGCAACGGCGTCCACGTCGACCAGTGCGGGGAGTGCCGCGGCATCTTCCTCGACCGAGGCGAGCTCGAGCGGCTGATCGACGCGGAGGAGGCCTTCCACACGCCGGCGCCGGCCGCCCCGCAGCAGAGCGCGCCGCAGTCCGGGCAGCTCGGCGCGATCGTCAGCGAGCTCGCGCGGCAGGCCGGCTCCTCGAAGTCGCACAGCAGCCACGGCTACCCCCGCAAGAAGAAGTCCCTGCTCGGCGAGCTCTTCGGCTAAGTCGTGTCGACGACGCGGTAGGACTCGGCCAGCCGCCCCTGCGGCAGGCCGTGCTCGGCGGCGGTGCGTCCCAGGTGCTCGCGCAGCTCGGCTTCGACCGACCGGTCGAGCATCGGCGTCTGGCTGTCGTGCGCGCTGCAGGCCCGCAACTTTGCGTCGAAGACGTCGGTGACGTCGACGGCGGTGTCGTCGTCAGGAGCGCCGAACTGCCACACCTCACGCACCTCCCAGGGCGGCAGGTCCAGCTCCGGGAAGGCGAACTCGTTGCGAGCGTCGGGGTAGACCGCGGCCAGCGCCGCGGCTCCCGTGGCCAGGTGGTCGGGGTGGTACAGGAAGACGAAGCGGTAGTTGCGCTCCGGCGCGTGCGTGACGACCGCCTCCGGCCGCACGGTGCGCAGCACCCGCGCCAGGTCGCGGCGCAGGTCCCGGTCGACCTCCACGAAGCCGTCGGGACGACCGAGGAAGACGCACCTGTTCGCGCCGAGGATGCGGGCCGCTTCCTCCTGCTCCCGCCTGCGGATGAGCGGCACCTCCTCACGCGGCACCGAGGCGTCGAAGCCGCCGCTGTCGCCGTCGGTCACGCAGACGACGGTGACCTCGCAACCCTGCGAGGCCCACAGCGCGATCAGGCCGCCGGCACCGAAGTCGGCGTCGTCCGGGTGGGCGCCGATGACGACGGCGCGGGACGGGGTGGCACGGGTCGGGGTGCTCATGAGGTCGACCTACCCCAGCAGGTCGCGGACGTGACCCGTCTCGTTGAGGCTGATGATCCCGCGCCGCCCGTCGCGGGAGGCGCCGATGCGGGTGAGCGAGCAGTACGCCGGCGGGAACCAGATCGTCTTGGCCTGCCCCAGCACGGAACCGGCCGCGGCGTTGATGGCACCCGCGTGGCTGAACAGGACCGCGCGACCACCGGGGTGCCGCGCCGCGATGCGCTCCACCGCGTCGACGACGCGCTCCCGGAAAGCGACCGGGTCCACGTCGTGGCTGTACAGGTCCCCGTGCACCAGCGCCTCCCAGCGCGGGTCGCCGGCCGCCTTGAGCTCCTCCACCGGGACGTAGGAGGAGTCCTGCACGTCGAACTCCGCGATCCCGTCCTCGACCTCGGCCGTCATCCCGAGCGCGCGCTCCAGCGGCGCCGCGGTCTCGCGGGCCCGCCGCGAGGGGGAGGTGTAGAGCGCGGTGACGTCCTGCCCGGCGAGCGCCTGCACGACCCGTTCGGCCTGCAGCAGCCCGCGCTCGGCGAGCTGCGGGTCGGCCGCGCTGCCGTCCGGCGTGGCGTCGATCCGGACCGGCAGGGCGTGGCGCACGAGCACGATCTCCATGCGCGGCGACGCTAGCCGGGCAGCTCCTCCACCGGCCCGTCGGCGTCGAGCAGCCGTTCGGGCAGCGCCTCGGCGACGTGCTCGCGCCAGCGGTCGCGCTGGTGCGCCTGCACCCGGTCCCAGACCTCGCGCGGGTCGAGCGGCGCGGTCACGGGAACCGGGCGATGCGCAGCACCCGGTCGTTGCTGCCGTTGTCCGTCATCAGCCAGAGCGAGCCGTCGCGCGGACTGCGCATCGCGGCCCGCAGCCGGCCGTAGGTGCCCTGGTACAGCGCACTCGCGCGGGTGACCTGCGCGCCCGACAGCTCCAGGCGCCACAGCCGCTGACCGCGCAGCGCCGCGACGTACAGGCTCCCGGCGACGTAGGTCATGCCGCTCGGCGAGGCCTCCGACGGCGCCCAGACGTGCGCCGGGTTGCGGTAGCGCGTGTCGTCGCTGCGTCCCTCGACGTTCGGCCAGCCGTAGTTCGCGACCTGGATGTGGTTGACCTCGTCGAAGGTGTTCTGCCCCAGCTCGCTGGCCCACAGCCGGCCGGCCGGGTCGAAGACCAGACCCTGGACGTTGCGGTGGCCGAGGGAGAACACGACGCTGCCGTAGGGGTTGCCCCGCACCGGCTTGCCGTCCTTCGTCATCCGCAGCACCTTGCCGCCGAGCGACCGCGGGTCCTGCGCCCGCGCAGGCGTCTGCGCGTCGCCGGTGCCGGCGAACAGGAAGCCGTCCGGGCTGAACACGATCCGGCCGCCGTTGTGGGTGCTCGCCGCCGGGATGCCGCTCAGCACGACGCGCGGGCGGGCGGCCGATCCCCGTACGACGTAGGCGATCCGGTTGTCGGAGGCGGTCGTGTAGTAGAGGTAGACCCGCTGGTCGCGGGCGTAGTCGGGCCCGATCGCGATGCCGAGCAGGCCGCCCTCGCCGCGAGCCACGGCCTCCCGCACCGTGTAGATCACGCGAGCCGGCCGACCGGGCACGGCCAGCCAGATCCGGCGGGTGTCCCGTTCGGTGAACAGGGCGCTGCCGTCCGGCAGCACGGCGATGCCCCACGGGTGCGCGAGACCGCTGGCGACGGGCTGCGGCGCGCTGGCCGCCTGCGCCGGGGCAGCCGGGGCGGCCATGCCGAGGACGAGGAGCAGGACGAGCAGCAGGCGCGTCACGGCTCGACGGTACGCCGGTGCCGCAGACTGGACGAGTGCCCAGCGCCCTGCCCGACGGCGAGCCCGTCCCGCCCTCCGGCGCGCTGCCGCAGACGGCGCTGAGCGGCCTCGGGACGCGCCCCTTCGGGCTGTACCTGCACGTGCCCTTCTGCGCGTCGCGCTGCGGCTACTGCGACTTCAACACCTACGTCGGCAGCGAGCTCGGCGGCGGCGGGCTGCAGGACTCCTACGCGGACGCGGCCATCGCCGAGGTGCGGCTCGCGCGACAGGTGCTCGGCGACGCGGTTCCGCCGGTGGAGACGGTCTTCGTCGGCGGCGGCACCCCCACGCTGCTCCCCGCCGCCGATCTGGTGCGGGTGCTGGACGCGGTGCGCGACGAGCTGGGACTGGTCGACGGCGCGGAGGTGACCACCGAGGCGAACCCCGACTCGGTCGACGAGCGGTACCTCGCCGAGCTGCGCGAGGGCGGGTTCACCCGCGTCTCCTTCGGCATGCAGTCGGCCGTCTCCTCGGTGCTCCGCGTGCTGGACCGCACGCACACGTCGGGGCGTCCGCAGCAGGCGGCGAAGGAGGCCTTCTCGGTCGGCTTCGAGCAGGTCAGCCTCGACCTCATCTACGGCACCCCGGGGGAGAGCGACGACGACTGGCGCACCTCGCTGCAGGCCGCCCTGTCTGCTGAGCCGACGCACGTCAGCGCGTACGCGCTCATCGTCGAGGACGGGACCCGCCTCGGCCGGCAGGTCAGCAAGGGGCTGCTGCCCGCGCCGGACGACGACGTGCTGGCCGACCGCTACCTGATGGCGGAGGAGGCGCTGAGCGGTCTCGGCTGGTACGAGGTGAGCAACTGGGGTGAGCCGTGCCGGCACAACCTGGGTTACTGGCGCGGCGGTGACTGGTGGGGCGTCGGGCCGGGCGCGCACAGCCACGTCGGCGGCGTGCGCTGGTGGAACGTGAAGCACCCCTCGGCCTACGCGCAAAGGCTCGAGGCAGGCGCGTCTCCCGGCGCGGGACGTGAGCTGCTCACCGTGGAGGACGCGCGGGTGGAGCGGATCCTGCTGGAGCTGCGGCTGCGCGACGGCCTGCCGCTGTCGCTGCTGCACCCGGAGGGTCTGGCCGCCGCGCACCGGCACGCGGCCGACGGGCTGCTCGAACTGCACCCAGACATGCACCCTGACCGGGCCGTGCTGACCCTGCGCGGACGGCTGCTCGCCGACGCCGTCGTGCGCGACCTCGTCGACTGACCTGCGCGCGCTGGAGCCAGGCCGTGAGGCGCAGGTCACCCGGTCGCGGCGGAGGAATCGGGAGCCCGACCGGTACGTTGTGATCACTACAGACGTTCGACCACTCCCGGTCCGACCGTCACTGCGCGGGTCATCCCTCCCGCTGGTCGCACCGCTTGGTCGTCTCGCTCCGCTGCTGCGGATCGCCGCGTGCTTCGCTCCGCGGCCTCCGACACACAGCAACGGAGCTCACCTCTTCATGCCAGGCCGTCCCACCCCTTCCCGATCCTCCTCGTCGTCCTCCACGGGCTACCGGGGCCGTCCGCGCCGTTCCGGCAGCGGCATCAGCACCCGTCCCGCGCCGGCCAAGTCCGACCTCGAGCTCGCGCTCGACGCGGCCGCCGACGCTGCCGCTGCGCAGCCCGACGAGGCGACCACCTTCGCCGCGCTCGGCCTGCCCGAGCGGCTGGTCATCGCGCTGGCTCGCCGCGGCATGGAGGCGCCCTTTGCCATCCAGACCCGCGCCATCCCCGACGCGCTCGCCGGCAAGGACGTCCTCGGCCGCGGCGCCACCGGCTCCGGCAAGACCCTCGCCTTCGGCCTCCCGCTGCTGGCCCGCCTGTCCGCCACCCGCGGCACCGAGCGGCTGCGCGGCACGCCCCGCGGCCTGGTGCTCGTCCCGACCCGTGAGCTCGCGCAACAGGTCAGCGACGCGCTCGCCCCGCTCGCGCAGGCCCTCGACCTCAAGGTGACCACCGTCTACGGCGGCGCCTCCATGGGTCGTCAGATCGACCAGCTGCGCCGCGGGGTCGACGTGGTCGTCGCCACCCCCGGCCGCCTGCAGGACCTCATCGAGCAGCGCGAGTGCACGCTGGCCGCGCTCGAGGTCACCGTCCTCGACGAGGCCGATCACATGGCCGACCTCGGCTTCATGCCCGCGGTCACCAAGCTGCTCGACATGACCGCAGAGGGCACCCAGCGCCTGCTGTTCTCCGCGACGCTGGACCGCGGCGTGGACAAGCTGGTCCGCCAGTACCTCGTCGACCCGGCCGTGCACGCCGTCGCCACCGCGACCTCCGAGGTCACGACGATGGACCACCGCGTCTACGCCGTGCAGGGCGACGCGAAGGTCGACATCAGCGCCGAGATCGCAGCCCGCCCCGGCCGCACGCTGTTCTTCGTCCGCACCAAGCACGGCGCCGACCGCCTGGTCGTCCAGATGCGCAAGGTGGGCGTCCCGGCCGCCGCCATCCACGGCAACCTCACGCAGCATGCCCGCAAGCGCGCGCTGGAGGACTTCAGCTCCGGTCACGCCCGCGTGCTGGTCGCGACCGACGTCGCGGCGCGCGGCATCCACGTCGACGACGTCGACCTGGTCGTGCACTACGACCCGCCGGCGGACAGCAAGGACTACCTGCACCGCTCCGGCCGCACTGCGCGCGCCGGCGCGAGCGGCACCGTCCTGTCCCTGGTGACCAGCGACCAGGTCCGTGACCACCAGCGCATGCGCGAGCGCGCCGGCGTCGAGGCCAGCGCCATCACGGTCGTCGTCGGCCACCCGGCCGTCCGCGAGCTGGCCGAGTCCGGCGAGCCGATCGAGGTCCAGCCGCGCGCGCCATACGTCCCGCGTCCGCAGGGCGAGCGTCGCCGCTACACCGGCGGTGCCCCGCGCCGCTCCGGCCCGCCGAGCAGCAGCGGCCCGCGCACCGGTGGCTCCGGCCGCCCGTCGCGTCCCGCGCACAGCTCCTAGCCCGAGCACGACGAAGGCCCGGCCCCCGCGAGGGGACCGGGCCTTCGGCCGTTCCTAGGCGCTGACGCTGATGCCGACGCCGCCGCGGGTGTCGGCGCCGTAGCGCGCCTTCTCCTTGGCCAGGTCCAGCGGCCGGATGGGCGCGCCGCCCTCGACCGCCGCGGCGTCGAGCAGGTCGACCGGGACGATCCACACGACCTCGAACTCCAGCCCGTCGGGGTCCTTGGCGTACAGGCTCTTGGTGGTGCCGTGGTCCGAGGCGCCGACGAGAGCGCCTGCGGCGGCGAGCTTCTCGGCGTGCTGCTCGAGCTCGTCGAGGGTCTGCAGCTCCCAGGCCAGGTGGTACATCCCGACGGTGCTGCGACCCGCGGCGGAGTCGCCGGCGCCCGCGCCGAGGGCGAAAAGCCCGAGGTCGTGGTCGTTGGTGGAGTCCGGCGCCTGCAGGAAGACCGCGCGGTCGCCCATCGCTGTCTTGACCCGGAACCCCAGGACATCGCGGTAGAACGCGGTGCTGCGGGCGACGTCGCGCACGTAGAGAACGGCGTGGTTGAGGCGGGAGATGGCCATCGGGGGCTCCAAGGTCGCTGTGGTGGTCTCACCGTACGACAAGGATGTTGAGTGTTCAACCATTCCGGGTAGGCTGGGGTCATGACGCGGTGGCTGGACGAGGAGCAGCAGCGGGCCTGGCGCGCGTTCCTGGACGCCCAGCAGGTGCTCCAGCGCGGACTGGAGGCGCAGCTGCACGACGAGGCGGACATGCCGCACGGCTACTACGAGCTGCTGGTGCGCCTGTCCGAGGCGCCGGAGCGCCGGCTGCGGATGGCCGCCCTCGCGGAGGCGGCCGTCTCCTCCCGGAGCCGGCTGTCGCACGCGGTCGCCCAGCTCGAGCAGCGGGGCTGGGTGCGGCGCGAGGCGTGCCCCGACGATCGTCGCGGGCAGGTGGCGGTGCTCACGGACGACGGCTACGCGGCGCTGGCCGCGGCGGCGCCCGGCCACGTGGAGGCGGTGCGCCGGCTGCTGGTCGACCGGCTGACCCCTGAGCAGCTGCGGCAGCTGCGCGCCATCAGCGAGGCCATCACGCGGGTGTGACCCACGCCTCCGTGCTTGCAAGAGTTAGCACAGAGCAAGCGGGCAGGACGGAGGGAGCAACGCCCGCTACCTCTGGAGGAACCGTGTCCGACGCCCGCCCCGCCGACGAAGCCCGCAAGGGCCTGCTCGCGTCCGTCACCGGCAAGGCCAAGGAGGTCGCCGGCGCCGTGCTGGGCAACGACAGCCTGGCCGCCGAGGGCCAGCTGCAGCAGGCCGAGGCCGCTGCCCGCAAGGACGCCAGCGCCCAGGAGGCCGTGGCCCGTGTCGAGGCCGAGGAGGCCGCACGCGTGCTGGCCGCCGAGAACGCCGTCGCGAACCGGCAGGAGGCTGCCGCCGAGCAGGCCTCCGCCGTGCGCGAGGAGCAGGTGCGCCGCGAGGCCGCCGTCGAGGCCGTCCAGCGCGTGGCCGAGGTCGAGCGCCAGGAGGTCGAGCAGAGCGCCGCCGTCGAGGCGCAGACCCGCTCCGAGCTGCAGCAGACCGCCGCCGAGGCCGCTGCCGACAAGGCCGACGCCGCGCGCCTCGAGCGCGAGGCCGAGTCCCGCTACGCCGCCGAGAAGGCGAGCGCCGACGCTGCCGAGAAGGCCGCTGCCCGTGCCCGCGAGGACGCCGAGCGACTCGCTCGCGATGCCTCCTAGACCCCCACTGAACGAGGAGATCACCATGAACGTGCTGACCCTGCCGCGCACCGTCGCGGCTCTGGAGTACAAGGCCCTGCGCCTGCCTGCCACCGTCGTCGGCAAGGCCGTCTCGACGCTCGACGAGGAGTCGCGCGTGCGGCTCGCCTTCGAGAAGGCGCTCGGCAACGTGGACGCCACCGTCGGGCGGCTGATCGGCGACGAGGACCTGACCCGTCGCGGCACCGCGCTGTCGCGCAAGGCGGAGGTCCTCGAGACCGCCGTCGCGCTCGAGGAGAAGGCGGAGCAGCGCAAGCAGCAGGCCGCGCAGACCCTTCAGGCGCAGAAGTCGACCGCCGCCCAGCAGCGTCGTGAGGCCGAGCAGGAGAAGGCCGACGAGACCCGCCGCCTGCGCGAGCAGGAGAAGGCGCGCAAGCAGGCCGTCAAGCAGCAGGCCGACGCCAAGGAGCGCGCTGCGGCTCAGGCCGTCCAGACCAACGCGCAGGCCAAGATCCGCGCCGAGCGCGAGCGCCTGGCCGAGACCGAGGAGCGCATCCAGGCGCGCACCTCCGCCCGCACCGCTGCGCCCAAGGCGCAGCTGTCCGAGGCGATCCAGCGCAAGCAGGACGCCGACAGCGAGCGTGCCGCGGCCGACCGCATGGCGCAGCTGGCCGACGTGGAGCGCAGCAAGCGCCAGGCCGCCAAGCAGGAGTAGCGGCACCCGCCCCGAGGCCCGTCCCCGTCAGGGGGCGGGCCTTCAGGCTGTCTGCGCCTGCGTCGTGTGCAGGGCGGCCGGCGCGTGCACCGGCACGAGCGGGTTCTTCGGCGCGATCGGCGCGAGGCGGCGGTACGGCTGCCCGACCGGCGGCCGGACGTCCTGCTCGCCGCGGTTCGGCCACAGCGACGCGGCCCGCTCGGCCTGCGCGGTAATGGTCAGCGAGGGGTTCACCCCGAGGTTCGCCGAGATGGCCGAGCCGTCGACGACGTGCAGCCCCTCGTAGCCGAAGACCCGGTGGTAGGCGTCGATCACGCCGTTCTCGGGGGAGTCGCCGATGGTGCAGCCACCCAGGAAGTGCGCCGTCATCGGGATGTTGGCCAGGTCGCCGATGCTGCCTCCCGGCTCACCGTCGATCTTCTCGGCCAGCCGCCGGACCGCCTCGTTCGCCACCGGGATCCACGTGGGGTTCGGCGCCCCATGGCCCTGCCGGGCGTTGAGGCGGCCGCGGCGCCAGGAGGTCGTCACCGAGTTGTCCAGCGTCTGCATGACCAGGGCGATGATCGTGCGCTCGGACCAGCGGTACGGCGCGAGGGCCTTGAGCTTCAGCGGGTTGCGCGCCATGAGCAGCAGCGCCTTGAGCCAGCGCGGCGTGCGCCCGTCCCCGTCGGTGAGCACCGTCTGGAGCAGCGCCATGGCGTTGCTGCCCCTGCCGTACCGCACCGGCTCGATGTGCGTCACGTCGTCCGGGTGGAAGGAGCTCGTGATGGCGACGCCCTGGGTGAAGTCCTGCCGCACGGTCGGCGTCGCCGCGCCGAGCAGGGCTTCTGAGTTGGTGCGGGTCAGGACCCCCAGGCGGTCGGACAGCTTCGGCAGCACGCCGGACTTCTTCATGCGGTGCAGCAGCTTCTGCGTGCCGAGGGTGCCGGCGGCCAGCACGACGTGGTCGGCGGTGAGGGTGCGCCGGTCCCGGGGGAGGGGGCCGGTGCGCAACGTGTCGACCGCCCAGCCGCCGAGCGGGAGCGGGCGCACGGTGCGGACGGTGGTGTCCGGCACGACGACGGCGCCGCCGTGCTCGGCGAGGTGCAGGTAGTTCTTCACCAGCGTGTTCTTGGCGCCGTAGCGGCAGCCCGTCATGCAGCCGCCGCACTCGATGCAGCCGGTGCGCCGCGGACCGGCGCCGCCGAAGTACGGGTCCGCGACCTCGCGGCCGGGCTGTTCCCCGAAGAAGACGCCCACGGGGGTGAGGGTGAACGTGTGGCCGACGCCCATGTCGTCGGCCACCGCCTTCATCGCCACGTCCGACGGGGTGAGGGTGGGGTTCTGGACGACGCCGAGCATCCGCCGCGCCTGGTCGTACCAGGGGTCGAGCTCGGCGTGCCAGTCGGTGATGTGGCCCCACTGCTTGTCGCGGTAGAAGGGCGCGGGCGGCTGGTAGAGGGTGTTCGCGTAGTTCAGCGAGCCGCCGCCGACCCCCGCGCCGGCCAGCACGAGCACCTTCCCGACCTTGGCGATCCGCTGGATCCCGCGCAGCCCGAGCGCCGGTGCCCACACGAAGCGCTTGAGGTCCCAGGAGGTCTTGGCGAAGTCCTCGTCCGCCCAGCGGCGGCCGGCCTCGACCACCGCGACCCGGTAGCCCTTCTCGACCAGGCGCAGGGCGGTGGTGCTGCCGCCGAAGCCGGAGCCGACGACGAGCACGTCGTAGTGGTCGGTCATGCAGTGCTCCTGGTTCCGTACGGGCGAGGCGCCTGAATGCTACAGCTGTGTCGCATTGCCGGCCAACCTGTGGAGCGCGGGTCGGGCGTCGCCCACAGGCTGCCACCATGCACTGGACGGACGAGCCTGGAGGAGCTGTGAGCATCGAGGTCCACCCCTCCGCGCTGCAGCGCGCGGCGCCGCAGCTC